>NZ_SRLW01000269.1:0-13573 GCF_006518215.1 Myxococcus sp. AB025B | reverse complement strand
GCCCACCGCCGTGCGCATCGCCACCGTGGGCCGCGCCGGGACGACGGCGGATGCGCGCTTCTCCGCGGAGATCCAGCCCGCCACGCGCGTGGACCTGGCCTTCAAGGTCGGCGGCTACGTGGAGTCCATCGCGAAGGTGAAGGACGTGGACGGACGCCCCCGCCTCATCCAGGAAGGCGACGCCGTGCGCGAGGGCATGGAGCTGGCCGCGCTGCGCAAGACGGACTACTCGCAGAAGCTCACCGAGGCCCGCGCGGCGCTCTCCCAGGCCCGCGCCGCCGAGGAGCAGGCGCGCATCAACTTCGAGCGCACGACGAAGCTCGTCGCCGCGGAGGTGTCCACGCCCGCGCAGCTCGACGCAGCCCGCACGCAGAAGGACAGCGCCGTCGGCGCCTCGGCCGTCGCCCAGGCCCGCGTGGAGGAAGCGCGCACGGCGCTCGAGGACACCCAGCTGCGCTCGCCGCTCTCCGGCGTGGTGCTCAAGCGCACCGTGGAGGTGGGCGTCCTGGCCGCGCCGGGCACCGTCGCCTTCTCGGTGGCGGAGACGCGCAGCGTCCGCGTGGTGTTCGGCGTCCCGGACACGCTCCTGCCCAGCGTCCGGCTCGGCGCGCCCCAGGCCGTCATCACCCAGGCCTTCCCCGGACAGCGCTTCGAGGGGCGCATCTCCCGCATCGCGCCCTCCGCGGACCCCAAGAGCCGCGTGTTCGCGGTGGAGGTCTCCATCCCCAACGAGGACCAGCGACTCAAGCCCGGCATGGTGGCCGCGCTGTCGCTGCGAGACGGCGGCTCCGCCCGACTCCAGCCGGAGCTGCTCGTGCCGCTCTCCTCCATCGTCCGCGCGCCCGGCAAGCCGGACGGGTTCGCCGTCTTCGTGTTCCAGCAGCAGGACGGCGAGTCGCTCGTGCGCGCCCGCGAGGTGGAGCTGGGCGAGTACCTGGGCAACGTCATCCCGGTGCGCAAGGGGCTGGAGGCCGGTGAGCGCATCGTCGTCACCGGCGCCAGCCTCCTGTCCGACGGCGAGGCGGTGGAGGTGATTCCGTGACGCCCGAGCAGGCGGAGCAGGCGGAGCGGGAGCGCGACGAAGCGCTGGTGCGCCACAAACACAACACGGCGCGCTACTTCACCGAGAAGCGGCAGGTGGCCTGGGTGTTCCTGGCCTTCACGCTGGTGTGGGGCGTCTACGGCTACTTCAAGATGCCCAAGGCGAAGGACCCGGTCATCGCCGTGCGCGTCGCGGTGGCCACGTGCCTGTGGCCCGGCGCGGAGGCGGAGAAGATTGAACAGCTGGTCACCCGCCGCATCGAGCAGAAGATCTCCGAGAACGCCAGCGTCGAGAAGATCGAGTCCATCAGTCGCACCAGCCTGTCCGTCGTCTACGTCACGCTGAAGGAGGACGTCGCGGACCGGGCCAAGGAGTTCGACGACATCCAGGGGCGGCTCGACACGATTCGCGACCTGCCGAGCGGCGCGGGGCCGGTGCAGTTCCTCAAGGACTTCGGCGACACCGCGACGCTGATGCTCACGGTGGCCAGCCCCCCGGCGAACGACGTGGAGCTGGAGCTGCGCTCGCGCGCCGTCGCCCGCGCCATCGAGGACGTGCGCGCGGCCACGTCGTCCTCCGCTCCCCGGGCCACGGTGGTGGTGAGCTTCCCGCCCTCCATCAACGCGACGTCCATGCAGCGCCTGGGAGACCAGGCCCTGCGCTTCTTCGACGCCCTGCCCGAGACGGATGACGCGCGCTTCATCCAGAGCCCCGGCTTCATCGGCGTGGACATGGCCACGTCCCTGGACGACGACACGCTGCTGCGACACCTGCGCGCCTTCGCCCAGGACCACCTGAGCCTGTCGGAGCTCCACCCCGACGTGTGGCGCCCCATCATCGTCCGCGACCCGACGGACGTCCGCGCCCGACTGACGGCGAACGCGGGAGACCGCTACAGCCACCGGCAGCTCGACGACTTCACCGACACGATTCAGCGACACCTCCAGCGGCTGCCCGTCGTCTCCAAGGTCACCCGCGTGGGCGTGCTGCCCGAGAAGATCTTCCTGGAGTACTCGCAGGAGCGCCTCGCCTCCTACGGCGTCCAGGCCTCGGGGCTCTCGAATCTCATCTCCGCGCGCAACATCACCGCGCCCGGCGGCATCCTGGAGATGGGCGGCAAGAGCATCACCATCGACCCGTCGGGCGAGCTGTCCAGCGAGCGCGAGCTGGGAGACATCGTCGCCACCACGAGCACCAACGGCACGCCGGTGTACCTGCGCGACATGGTGGACGTGCGCCGCGACTACCAGAGCCCGCCGCGATTCTTGAACTACCTGGACGCGCGCAACGCCCAGGGCGAGTTCGTCCGCAACCGCGCCATCACCCTCGCCGTCAACATGCGCCCGGGCGAGCAGATCGACGCCTTCGGCCACGCCGTGAGCGAGGAGCTGGCGCACGTCCAGCGGCTGCTGCCCGAGGACCTGGTCATCCGCCGCACCTCGGACCAGCCGCTCCAGGTGAAGGAGAACGTGGACCTGTTCATGTCCTCGCTCTACGAGGCCATCATCCTGGTGGTGCTCGTCGCGCTCATCGGCTTCTGGGAGTGGAGGACGGCGCTGCTGTTGGCCCTGGCCATCCCCATCACCCTGGCGATGACCTTCGGGCTGATGCACCTGTTCGGCGTGGACCTGCAGCAGATCTCCATCGCGTCGCTCATCATCGCGCTGGGCCTGCTGGTGGATGACCCCGTCGTGGCCAGCGACGCCATCAAGCGCTCGATGTCCATGGGGTGGAAGCCGCGCATCGCCGCGTGGCTCGGTCCCACGAAGCTGGCCACCGCCATCCTCTTCGCCACCCTCACCAACATCGCCGCCTACCTGCCCTTCCTCTCGCTGCCTGGAGACACGGGCAGGTTCATCCGCACCCTGCCCATCGTCCTCACGCTGTCCCTGGTCGCCTCGCGCGTCGTCTCCATGACGTTCATCCCGCTGCTGGGCTCCGCCATCCTCCGCGCGCCCTCGACGGAGACTCCCGCATCGGAACAGAAGGCCTCGCGCTTCGCCCGGAGGTACCAGCAGGTCGTCGGCTGGGCCATCGACCACCGGCTGCTCGTCGTTGGCGTGGCGCTGCTGGTACTCGTCGCGGGCGCGCTCGTGGGCACCCGCGTCCGCTCCGCCTTCTTCCCCAAGGACCTGTCCTATCTGTCCTACGTGGACGTCTGGCTGCCCGAGGACGCCACCCTCACCGCGACGCGCGACACCGCCAGGGACGCCACCCGCATCCTCCAGGAGGTGGCCGAGGAGTACGGCAAGGCCCACCCGAGCGACGGCAAGCCGCGCCAGGTGCTCGAGTCGGTGACGGAGTTCATCGGCGGCGGAGGCCCGCGCTTCTGGTTCTCCGTCGCACCGGAGCTCCAGCAGCTCAACTACGCGCAGCTGGTCGTCCAGGTCCGCGACAAGGAGGACACCCGCATGCTGGTGCCCTTGTTCCAGGACGCGCTGTCACGCCGTATCGCCGGGGCGCGCGTCGACGCGCGCGAGCTGGAGACGGGCAAGCCCGTGGGCATCCCCGTGTCCATCCGGGTCTCCGGCGAGGACATCTCCGTGCTGCGCGACATCGCCGAGCAGGCCAAGGCCATCTTCCGCTCCGTCCCCGGCACCGCGCGCACGCGCGACGACTGGGGCAGCGACACGTTCTCCGTGAAGCTGGAGGTGGACCCGGACCGGGCCAACCTCGCGGGTGTCACCAACCTGGACGTGGCCACGTCCTCCGCCTCGGCGATGAACGGAATGACAGTGGGTCAGCTGCGCGAGGGCATCCATCAAATCGACATCGTCGCCCGGCTCCGCGCCGAGGAGCGCGCCCAGCTGGGTGACATCGAGAACCTGTACATCAGCTCGCGCAGCGGGCCCCAGAAGGTGCCCCTGCGGCAGGTCTCCCGCGTCGCCTACTCGCTCCAGACGGAGAAGATCCGCCGCCGCAACCAGTTCCGCACCATCACCATCTCCACGTTTCCGCAGCAGGGCGTGCTCGCCTCGGAGGTCTTGAAGGAGGCCCGCCCGAAGCTCGATGAGCTCCAGCAGCACCTGCCCATCGGCTACACGTTGGAGATCGGCGGCGAGGCGGAGGAGCAGAAGAAGAGCTTCGCGAGCATGGTCGTCGTGCTCGGCATGCTCATCGTCGCCATCTACGTGGCGCTGGTCATCCAGTTCAAGAACGCCGTCAAGCCACTGGTCGTGTTCGCGACCCTGCCCTTCGGCGCCGCGGCGGCGCTGGTGTCCCTGGTCATCATGGGCGCGCCCTTCAGCTTCATGGCCTTCCTGGGCATCATCAGCCTGATGGGCGTCATCGTCAGCCACATCATCGTGCTCTTCGACTACATCGAGGAGGCCCACGAGCGCGGAGAGTCCCTGCGCGAGTCCCTGCTCGACGCCGGGGTCCACCGCCTGCGGCCCGTGCTGGTGACGGTGGGAGCCACCGTGCTGGGGCTCATCCCCCTGGCGCTGCACGGCGGCCCGCTGTGGCAGCCGCTCTGCTACGCGCAGATCGGCGGACTCACCGTGGCCACGGTGCTCACCCTGCTGCTCGTCCCCGTCCTCTACACGCTCTTCGTGAAGGACCTGCGCTGGATTCATTGGGAGGAGCGCTGAAGCAGGCGGCGGAGCGGTCGCCGCCGCGACATTGGTCAACGACAGGACGTGACTCCAGTTTCGTGGATGGAGGTTTCGTCGCGCCCTCTGGAAAGGGTGCTCGACTGGCTGGTCCCGCTCGTGTGCACGTTCACCGTCCTGGTGACGGCCACCGTGCTGGCGGGCTGGGCGATGGCCAGCGAGCGGCTCACCCGTGTGGTCTTCCTCCCGGGAGCCGGGGTGATGATGCCCCTCACCGCCGTGGGGCAGTTCTCCATCGGCTGCGCGCTGTGGCTGCTGAGGAGGAAGTCGGCGGAGCGCCTGGCAAGGGGACTGGGGCTGGCACTGGCGCTGCTCGCCATGGTGCTGGGCGGACTGGTGCTGCTCGAGTACCTGACGCGGCGGGATTTCGGGATCGCCCCCCTCTTCTTCGCGGACACCCTCACCCGGCTGTCGCCGCACATGCCGGGCCGGCCGTCTCCCCTGACAGCGGCGAGCCTGGTGCTGCTCGGGTCCGCGCTGCTGCTGCTGCACGTCAGGACCCGCTCGGGGTGGCATCCGGCCCGTCCGCTCGCCCTGCTCGTCGCGCTCGTCTCCGCCCAGGCCCTCATCGGCTATGCGTATCTGGAGGAGGCTCCGCTGACCGCGTTCATCGGGCAGCGGGCCTTCGGTCCCTACACGCCCATGGCGCTGCACTCGGCGCTGTTGTTCCTGCTGCTCTCGGTGGGAATCCTCTCCGTGCATCCCCGATATGGACTGATGGGGGTGCTGCTGCGGGACGATGCCGGCGGCCTCATGGCGCGCAGGCTGTTGCCCGCCGTCATCACCCTGCCGCTGCTCGTGTGGGGGCTGCGGCTGGTCAGCGAGGAGCTCGGCTTTCGCAGCGGCCCGTTCGGTACGTCGGTCTTCGCGCTCGTCACGGTGCTCGCCTTCGTGCTCCTGCTGGCTCGCAACGCGAACGCCCTGTCCCGACTGGACGCGCGCCAACGCGAAGTGGCGCAGTCGTTGCGCATCTCCGAGGCCCGCTTCGCCGGCATCGTCAACAACGCCGCGGACGCCATCATCGCCGTCGACGAGCAGCGGAACATCACCCTGTTCAACACCGGCGCCGAGCGCATCTTCGGCTACGCCGCGGGCGAGGTGCTGGGCAGGCCGATGGACCTGTTGCTGAGCGACCCCCTGGAGCTCCCGGCACGGGAGGCCGTCGGAACAGGCCCGGGCGACGTAGAGGGAAGACCCCTGTCCGGCCGTCGCAGGAGTGGGGAGGTGTTTCCCGCGGAGGCCACGCTCGCCGACGTGCGGGTGGATGATGTCGCGTTCAGGGCCGTCATCCTGCGCGACCTGAGCGCGCGGGTGCGAGCGGAGGAGGCCCGGCGCAACCGGGAGGAGCTGTTCCGCACCGCCTTCGACCATGCCCCCATCGGCATGTCCCTGGTTGGCCTGGACGGACACTTCCTGAACGTGAACGAGGCGCTGAGCCAGATGCTCGGGTACACGCGCGAGGAGCTGTGCACGATGACATTCCAGGACCTCACCCACCCGGAGGACCTGGAGGGGGACCTGCTCCAGGTGGGGCGGCTGCTGGATGGGGAGCTGGGCACGTATCAGCTCGAGAAACGCTACCGTCACAAGCTGGGCCACTTGGTGTACGTCCTGCTCACCGCGTCCCTCGTCCATGATTCGAAGGGCAGACCGCTGCACTTCATCTCCCAGGTGCAGGACATCTCCGAGCGCAAGCAACTGGAGCGGGAGCAGCACCTGCTGGCGGAGGCCGGGCCCAGGCTCGCCAGCTCGCTGGACCCGGGGACGACGGTCACCACGGTGTCGCGGCTGCTCGTCCCCACGCTGGCGGACTTCTGCGTCGTGACGATGATCGACGAGCACGGGCAGGTCCAACGCCGCGAGTGCCTCGCCTCCACGCACGAGAGGACGCTGTTGATGGAGGAGCTGTTCGGCGCGTATCCGCAGGCCCACCTGCGGCGGGGGCAGGCGTTGGCGGAGGTCTTCACCAGCGGCCAGCCGCTGCTGCTGGAAGAGGTCCCCGCGTCGCTCCTGGAGAGCACCGCGGAGGATGCCCGGCACCTGGACCTGCTGCGACGGCTCGCGCCCCGCTCCATCATCGTGGTGCCACTGAGCGCGCGCGGACATACGGTGGGCGTCGTCGCGCTGGGAACCTCCGAGTCCGGGCGGAGCTACGGGCGTCGGGACCTGGCGCTCGTCGAGGAGGTCGGGCGGCGCGCGGCGCTGGCCATCGACAACGCGAGCCTGCATGCGCGCTCCGAGCAGGCCACGCACCTTCGCGACGAGGTGCTGCGCATCGTCGCCCATGACCTGCGCGCGCCCCTGAATGTCATCTCGCTGAGCGCGGGGACGATGATGAAGCGCTCGCCGGCGGAGCGCGCCGCGGACTCGCGTCCACTGACCTCCATCCAGAAGGCGGTCACCCGGGCGACCGCGCTCATCGAGGACCTGCTGGATGTCGCGCGGATGCAGGGCGGCAGCCTCACCGTGGACCGTCGGCCGGAGTCGACGATGGCGCTGCTCACGGAGGCCCTGGAGCTGCACCGGGCGCTGGCCGAGGCCCAGTCCGTCCATCTCCAGTTGGACGTCAGCCGCGACACGCCGGACCTCTTCGTGGACCGGGACCGGGTGCTGCAGCTCTTCTCCAACCTGATTGGCAACGCGCTCAAGTTCACCCCGATGGGCGGCTGCATCGTCCTGCGCGCGCGCCCATGGGGGGAGATGGTGCGCTGCTCGGTGAGCGACACGGGCTCGGGGATTCCCCCCGAGGACCAGCACCGCCTGTTCGAGCCCTTCTGGCAGGCCCGGAGCCGCGCCAAGGAAGGCGCGGGCCTGGGGCTCACCATCGTCAAGGGCATCACCGAGGCCCATGGCGGCCGGGTCTGGGTGGACAGCCAGCCTGGACTCGGCACCACGTTCTACTGCTCACTGCCCGCCATCCACTCGGCGGACAGCTCCCTCACCTGGCACGTCTGAGGCCACGCTCAGTGCGTCGCGGGCGTGGACCCGTTGTGGCCCGGCGCGTGGCGTGGGCCGCGCGTCCGGGGCACGGGGACCTCCGGTGCCGGGGTGCTCGCGGCGCGCTCCAGTGCGGCCTCCGTGAAGACACTCAGCCCGAGCTCCGGCCGGTAGCCGTGGACCTCCTTCACGTCCAGCTTCCGCATGAACTCCACGATGCCCGGGCTCACCTCCTGCCCCGGCACCAGGATGGGGAAGCCCGGCGGATACGGCACCACGAAGCGCGTGGACACCAGCCGCCGCCCCGAGTCCAGCGCCTGCGCGGCCTCCGGCAACGTCACGAACTCCGCGTTCTCCTCGCGGTACGCCAGGAAGAAGGCGCTGCGCAAGTCGCCCTCCCCCACGCCGCCCGACGGCTGGAACGCCGGATGGAACCCGCTGAAGTCCGGCAGCGGCGGCAGCTCCTCGGTGATGGCGCGCACCTTCGCGTCGAACAGCCTGCGCTCCGCGCCCGTCGCCTGCGCCAGCGTCGCCTCCAGTCGCTCCGCCTCGTGCCGGAGCCCGTCCAGGAGGAACGACAGCGAGCCCCACGTCACGCCAATCGTCGCGTTCATCAGCACCGTGTTGATGGACGTGTGGTTCACCTGGATGCCCAGCCGCTCCATCAACACCTTGCTCCGGAACTCGAACCCGTTGCGCCCGGTGAGCGCGGTGAAGAGCGTCAGGCGCGTGGGGTCCAGCACGAACTCGTCCTGCGCCCACGCCCGCGTCAGCTCGTCCACGCCCGCCGAGCCCGGCCCCACGTAGCGGTTCAACCCCGAGCTCCGGAACACCTCCGGCACCATCTGCTCCGCGTCCAGCAGCCGCAGGTAGCGATGCAGCAGCGGGTCCTCGCGCAGCCGCTCGCGCATCCGCATCGCCAGCTGGTAGGCCTCCTTCACCATCGCGAAGCCCTCCAGGTCCATCTGCCGGCGCGCCAGGTCCAGCGACGCCACGAGCTGGTGGTTCGGCGACGTGGTGATGTGCGTGAAGTACGCCTCCGTCAGCGGCGCGGCCGCGCGGCGCTCGAAGTCCTCGTCCCAGACGTGCAGCATCGAGGCCTGACGGAACGCCGACAGCGACTTGTGCGTGGACTGCGTCGCGTACACGCGCACGCGCACCTTGTCCGGGTCCGGCAGCAGCCGCTCCTCCAGCGCGCGGGCCCCCGCCACCGCGTCGCCGTCTCCGCGCCGTGCACGCCACGCCCGGTACTCCTCGCGGTACGCGCGGCTGCGCAGCCGCTCCGCCAGCTTCTGCGCGGCCCGCATCGCCGTGCGCTGACGCGCCAGCGGCATGAACGTGGCGTAGGCGAACCACGCCTCATCCCACAGGAACGCCAGGTCCGGCTTGATGGCCAGCAGCTCCTCCATCACCCGCTCCGGGTGGTAGACGAGCCCGTCGAAGGTGCAGTTGGTCAACACCACCAGCTTCACCCGCTCCAGCCGCCCCGCGGACTTCAGCTCCAGGAGCTTCGCCTTCAGCGTGCTCAGCGCCACGCCGCCGTACATCGCGAACTCCCGCACCGGATACGCGTCCAGGTACACCGTGTGCGCGCCCGCCAGCACCAGCCCGTAGTGGTGCGACTTGTGGCAGTTGCGGTCGATGAGCACCACGTCACCGGGCTGGAGCAGCGTCTGGTGGACGATCTTGTTCGCCGTCGACGTGCCGTTGGTGACGAAGAACGTCTGCTGCGCGCCGAACGTCCTGGCCGCCTTCTCCTGCGCCTGCTTGATGGAGCCCGTCGGCTCCAACAGGGAGTCCAGTCCACCCGCGGTGGAGGAGGACTCCGCCATGAACAGGTTGGGCCCGTAGAACTCCCCCATGTCCCGCAGCCAGCGCGAGTTGTACACCGAGTGCCCTCGGGCAATCGGCAGCGCGTGGAAGTTACCGATGGGGCGCGAGGCGTAGTGCTTGAGCGCGTCGAAGAACGGCGTCCGGTAGCGCTCGCGCACGCCGTCCACCACCGTGACGTTCAGCTCGTGCGCGGACTCGTACCGGTAGAAGACGCGGTCGAACAGGCGCTCGGTGTGCATCTCCCGCCCCACCAGCGACTCGTCGGTGATGAGGTAGACATTGAGGTGTGGACGCAGGCGCCGCACCCAGCGCGCCACCACCAGCCCCGCTTCGTCACCGTTGCGCTCCGCCTCCGCGAGGATGGGCTCCAGCGTGGAGCGCAGCTGCTTCACGGGCGAGCGCGAGCGCAGCGGCAGGTCCTGCCGCACCACGCACACCTGCACGTCGTCGTTGACGAGCACCGCCACCAGCGCATCCTCCACCGAGCGCACCTGGAGCAGCTCGTAGAGGAACTGGTGCTCCCCACGCTGTGCCTCGAGCATCCCGCGGTGGACCCGCTCGAAGTCCGCCGCCGCCATGTCATCCACCACCAGCGTGGTGAAGTAGTGCGAGCCCTCCGGCGCCGCCGCGCGCGTCCCGTCCAGGTCCGTGAGCAGACAGGCGCGGTCGCGATGCAGGCTCAACAAGCCCACCAGCCGACGCACCTCCTCGGCCAGCTCCTCCACGTCGTGCCGACGCGCCATCTCCGCCAGCCTCTGCAGCCGGGCCTCGCCCGGGAACACGAAGAGCCGCTCGATGGGGTGCACCTCCGCGAAGAGCGAGAGCACCTGCTCCAGGTTCTCGGGCGACACCTGCCCCTCGGCGTGGCGTGCCTCCAGCCGCGTCACCTCCTCCCGAAGCCGGTTCCACACGTCCAGTCGGACCTGCTCGGGATTGAAGACCGCGGACAACAGGTGTGCCTGGACACCGGACTCCAGCGAGCTCAGGGGCTCCGCCATGGCGGCACGCCCTCCTTTCGTCGGCGGGCACGGGCGGAGCGCCGTGCGACTCGACGTCGGACAAGGTAGGCGCCACGTCATCGACGCGAAGCCCGGACGGCGGGGAGGGTTCCTGGGCCCACGCATGGACGCGAGGGCCTCTTCGCTCGTGCGCTCCCGGCGTTGCCGCGCGGCCGGGCGGCCCCCACTCCTCAACCACCGAAGCCGACGCGCCGGCTGCCTGCGCTCGCGGGCGCCCACGTCGCTGGGAGGAGATGACATGAAGCTCGCAAGCCGCAGTCGCAGAAGCTGGTTGCTCTCCACGTGTCTGCTGGCCCTCGCGGGCCCCGGTGTCGCGCTCGGCGCCGCGCCCAAAGCCAAGCCCGCCACGTCCCCGACGACCGCCCGCCCCTCCCCGGGAGACGAGGCGATGCCGTCCGAGACGGACATCCAGCAGGCCCTCCAGAAGGCCCACAAGCAGTTCAAGGGGACGAAGGAGGGCAAGAACGCGGACTACATCCCGTACCTGGCCAAGGTGGACTCCAACCTCTTCGGCCTGGCGCTCGTCACCGTCGACGGGAAGATCTACACCGCCGGCGACGCGGCCTCACCCTTCCCCATCGAGTCGCTCTCCAAGCCCTTCACGCTGGCGCGGCTGATGGAGGAGGTGGGCGCCAAGAAGGTCGAGGACAAGATTGGCGTGGACGCCACCGGGCAGCCGTTCAACTCCATCGTCGCCATCGAGATGAACGAGGACCACCGCGCCGGCAATCCGCTGGTCAACGCGGGCGCCATCACCTCGGTGAGCCTGATTCCCGCGAAGACGCCCGATGAGCGCTGGAGGAAGATCAGCGACAACTTCAACGCCTTCGCGGGCGAGCCGCTCTCCGTGAACGAGGAGGTCTACAAGTCGGAGACGGACACCAACACGCGCAACCAGTCCATCTCCGCGCTGCTGGAGTCCTACGACGTCCTCGGCTCTCCGCGCGAGCAGGCGCTCGACCTCTACACGCGGCAGTGCTCGGTCAACGTCACGGCCCGGCAGCTCGCCACCATGGGCGCCACGCTCGCCAACGGCGGCATCAACCCCGTCACGGGTGAGCGGGTCATCAGCCCGGACACCGCGCGGCGCACGCTGGCGCTGATGGCCACCAATGGTCTGTATGAGAACACCGGCGAGTGGCTCTATCAGGCCGGCGTCCCCGCGAAGAGCGGCGTGGGCGGTGGCATCGTCGCCGTGGTGCCGGGCCGCTATGCCATCGCGGCCTTCTCCCCGCCGCTCGACAAGGCGGGCAACAGCGTGCGTGCCCAGCGCGCCATCACCCATGTCGTGAACTCGCTGGGTGACAACCTGTACGCCGCCACGCCTGGCGGCGCGGGCACGATGGGCACCGGTGGCGCGGGCCGCGACGGCGCGGAGCAGAAGACGCCTCCGTCGCCATAGACCCTCGCCGCCGTGGTTCGCGGGCGCCTCTTCCCATCACGAGGGAGGGGCGCCCTCTCACGTTGCGTGTTCGATGAGCCCCGTCCACGAGGACGAGGCCGCTGTCCGTCAGCCATCGTCGCGCCGCGCCCGCCGTCCGCTCGCGGATAGCGCACGACGCTCCCGACTGGCGCCCTCCAGACGCATGCCCACCGTGCCGCTCGGCCCCGGCGAGTCGCCTCGCTTGGGGGCCGCGCTCATTCGAGGGAACAGGGCATGCGCTGGATACGAGTGGCGGCGGTGGTGGCGGGCGTGAGCGGACTGCTCGCCCCGACGGAGAGTCACGCGCAGGACGAGAAGAAGGACGACGACAAGCCCACCATCACCGGAGGCTATGATGAGAAGAACGGCTTCCACGTCCAGTCCGAGGACGGGAACTACCTGCTCGGCATCGGGCTGCAGGCTGGCTACAAGCTCGAGCCCGTCTTCCTGGATGGCAAGGCCGAGTCCCGCACGGCCTTCTCGTTCCTGCGCCCCATCATGCGCGGCAACGTCTTCCGCCCTTGGATTCGCTTCTGGACGTCGCTGGAGCTGGCGGACCCGCCGCTGTACCTGCTCGACTCGCTGGTGGAGATCCAACCCTGGGACGAGCTGGGCGTGCGCGCGGGCCAGCAGTACACACCGCTGAGCCGTCACGAGTCCTGGGGCCCGCAGCAGATCCTCTTCCCCGAGTTCGCCACCATCGCCAACTACTACTGGACCGGTCGCGACAAGGGCGTGACGTTCTTCGGGACCATGGACTGGCTGGAGTACTACGTCGGCGTCTACGGCGGCTCTCCGCTGCGCAGCGTCCGCTCCGAGTCCGACAAGTATCAGCTCAACGCGCGCGCCACCTTCTCCCCCATGGGCAAGCCTGGCTACGGCGAGCTGCCGTACATCATGTCCGGCGACAAGGAGCCGCCTCCGCTCAACGTGTCCTTCACGCTGCAGGGGGCCGCCGGCGACGTCTCCCAGGTGAAGGAGAACTTCAACCCGGAGTCCGGCGTCTTCGAAATCCTGCGCGAGGGCGAGCGCCGCTTCGTCACCGGCGGCGTGGACCTGTTCATCCAGGCGCGGCGCTTCAGCCTCTTCGGCGAGGCGTACATCAGCCGCGTCGACCCGATGAACAACGCGCGCAACTTCTCCAGCTTCGGCGCGTGGATGCAGGCGGACTACGTCGTCTACAAGAAGACCGTGGATGTGGGCGTGCGCCTGAGCTACCTCAACCCGAGCTTCGACCTGGACGACGACCTGCTCTACATTGGCGAGGCCCAGCTCGCCTGGTTCGTCAATGCGCCGCACCTGGCGTTCAAGCTGCGCTACCAGATTGCCCACCAGGAGGCCGCCAACGGCGCGGAGGACGCCTCCGTCGTCATTCCGAAGGACCCGGGCACCTCGCAGCTCATCACCCTGCAGCTCAACCTGGCGTTCTAGCGCCACCGTCTGGCGGGCATCCAGGCGGCGCGCGCATCGTGCCTGTCGCTGGCAAGCAGACGCCGCCAGGCGCCCCATCGACGGCGGGGCCCGCACCTGTAGCGCCCCACGCTACAGGCGGGCCGGATTCGTGACCCTCCAGGCTACGCCCCTGTCTCGAGGGCGGGAGTGACCCCAGGGTGAGGGTGGAACGGCACACCCGCTGCATTGTCGTGGAGTGCCACACGGTCGGGCGCAACCCACCACGACCGTGCGCTCCGTGCAGCAGGGGGGCCGG
>NZ_SRLW01000268.1:0-13610 GCF_006518215.1 Myxococcus sp. AB025B | reverse complement strand
CCCCCGCGCCGGAGCCGGTGACGCCGCCAGGAATGACAAGCAGCGTCATTCCCCCGGCGCTCCAGGCCCCCGAGCCGGAGGATGAGCAGCCCAAGCCCTATCCCCTGGATTTGGAGGCGCTGCGCGCGAGGCTTCCCGACAACCTGTACTGGGAGCTGGGCGCGCCGACGAAGGACCCGGAGCTCATCCGCAAGCGCGAGGAGGAGGCGCGGCGGTGGAACGAGCTCTTCGGCCGCGTGCAGGCGGGCGACGCCACGGAGGCGGAAATCCAGCAGTACTACGAACGACGACGCAAGGTGTCAGAGGACATGCTGCTCTTCGCCACGACGGTGCTGGAGGAGCAGGGGGACGAGCTGCCGGAGCGCGACCGGGGCCTGTACGAGCTGAGCATCAACATGCACCGCACCCGGCTGTCGGAGTACCCGCGCCAGGAGGCCGACGCGCTCGCCCACCGCCGCGCGCAGGAGGCGCGTCGCCAGCAGTGGCGCCAGCAACAGCAGCAGCAGGGGGAGCAGACGCCTCCCTGACGCGGGCGTGTTGGGTAGTGGAAGCTTGCGGGCTGGCGCGTGCGGGGGGCGGATTGGAGCCATGGCCCCCCTGGCGCTAGGACTTGGCGCATGGCGGTGGAGACGAGTCGGACGGGAGCGCCCGGCGCGGGCGAGCCCGAGGCGGGCTCTCCGGAGCAGGCGCACCGGTCCGCGGGGGAGCTGGAGGAGCGCGTGGCGGAGCGCACGGCGGCGCTGGAGGCCGCGCTGCGGGTCCGCGACGAGTTCCTGTCCGTGGCCTCGCACGAGCTGCGCGCGCCGCTGACGTCGCTGCGGCTCTACGTGGACGGGCTGGTGCGCTCCGCGCAGGTGGGGGCGCTCACGCCCGACGACGTGCCCCGGCGGCTGGGGCGTGTCCAGGACCAGTGCCGCCGGTTGGACCGGCTCATCGCCACGCTGCTGGACGTGTCGCAATTGTCCACGCAGCGGCCCGTGTTGGATTTGGAGGAGGTGGACCTGGGCGCGCTGGTGCGCGGCACGGTGGAGCGCATGGAGGAGGACGTGCGGCGGGCGGGCTGTGCCTTGTACGTGCGGGCCCCGCCGGGCGTGGTGGGCGCGTGGGACCGCACGCGGGTGGAGCAGGTCTTCACCAACCTGCTCACCAACGCCCTCAGGCACGCGGCGGGGACGCCCATCGAGGTGGTGCTCACCACGGAGGGCGGCTTCGCGCTCCTGTGGGTGCGCGACGGGGGCCCGGGCATCCGCGAGGAGGACCAGGCGCGGCTGTTCCAGCGCTTCACCCGCCTGGACTCGAGACGGCCGGGCTTCGGGCTGGGGCTCTGGATTTCCCGGCAGTTGGTGGAGCTTCACGGAGGGCACGTGTCCGTGGAGAGCACGCCGGGCAAGGGGGCTTGTTTCAGCGTCCGCCTGCCGCTGCCCGCGCCGCCTTCGGACGGGCCCTGAAACTTGCACTCCGGGGCCTTGGAGTGTTGTCTGACGAGCAGACGCGTGGGAGGAGCCGGTGGGCCGGGACGAGGGAAGTGTTAAGCGGGAGCAGGGGCCTTGACCCGCATCCGTACCGAGCGCGTGGAACACCATTTGACCGCAGAGGGGCCTGCCAGCGACGACACCGCCCTGTGGGACCAGTTCCCGGAGAGCGTCGCCATCTGTTCCCTGGAGGGGGTGTGCCTCTACGCCAACCCGGCGCTGGAGCGCGCCTTCGGTGGCCGGCGCGAGGAGCTCTTCGGCCGCATGCCCTGGGAGGCGTACCCGGAGGTGCTGCGCGAGCAGCTCCAGGAGCGCTTCCGCCGGGTGGCGGCCACGGGCGAGCCGGAGGAGTTCGAGTGGCACTTCGCGAGCCGTGAGCGCTGGTTCGTGCTGCGCCTGTTCCGGGGCCAGGGCCGCGTCTACGTCTTCTCGCGGGAGAACACTGCGGAGAAGAAGCAGGAGGCCATCCTGCGCGGGCTCTACGACGAGACGCGCCGGGCGCAGCGCCACGCGGCCTTCCTGGCGCAGGCCAGCGAGGTGCTCACGTCCTCGCTGGAGCACGACGAAATCCTCCAGCGCCTCACGCACCTGGCCGTGCCGCCGCTGGCGGACGGGTGCAGCGTGGATGTGCCCATGCCGGACGGGAGCGTGCGGCGGGTGGCCATGGCGCACGTGCGGCCGGAGATGGTGGAGGCCACCCGCGCGTACCACGCGCGCTACCCCATCCTGATGGACGCGCCCCATGGCGTGGGCAAGGTGCTGCGCACGGGCACCACGGAGTACGCGGCGGAGTTGCGGCCGGAGATCGTCGCGCGGACGTTCCAGGACGAGGCGCACGGGCGGGCCACGCTGGCCCTGGGCGTGTCGGCGTACATCATCGTCCCGTTGATGAGCCGGGGGCGGGTGCTGGGCGCGCTCTCGCTGGTGAACACGGAGAAGGGCCGGCGCTACACGCAGGCGGACGTGCGGCTGGCGGAGGACCTGGCCCGGCGCGCGGCCACGTCGCTGGACAACGGCCGGCTCTACACGGAGGCGCACGAGGCGGTGCGGGCGCGCGACTCGTTCCTGTCCGTGGCCTCGCACGAGCTGAACACGCCGCTCACCTCGCTCACCCTCAACGTGCAGGCGCTCCGGCGGCAACTGGAGGCGCACCCGGCAAGCGTCGGGGACGTGGCGTCCGAGTCCATCTCCAGCAAGGTGCTGTCCGTGCAGCGGCAGCTGTCGCGCATGTCCGGGCTGGTGCGGGAGCTGCTGGACGTCTCGCGAATCACGGCGGGCAAGCTGCGGCTGGAGCGCGAGGAGATGGACCTGGCGGCGCTCGTGCGAGAGCTGGTGCCGCGCTACGCGGAGGAGCTGGCCCGGGCGGGGTGCGCGCTCCGGCTGGAGACGCCTCCGACGGCGACGGGCTCGTGGGACAAGCTGCGCGTGGAGCAGGTCATCCAGAACCTGCTGTCCAACGCCATCAAGTATGGCCGGGGCCGCCCCATCGACGTGCAGGTGGGCGTGGACGAGCAGCGCGCCTGGCTGCTCGTGCGCGACGAGGGCGTGGGCATCGCGGTGGAGGCGCAGTCGCGGCTGTTCCAGCGCTTCGAGCGGCTCGCCAGCGAGCGCCACTACGGCGGGCTGGGGCTGGGCCTCTGGATCGTCCGGCAGATCGTCGACGCCATGGACGGACGCATCCTGGTGCGCAGCGCGGCCGGCCAGGGCTCCACCTTCACCGTGGAGCTGCCGCGTCGACCTCCCGCGGGATGAGGTGCGAGCGCGCGCCCGACGACACCACCCAGAGCTGGTGGGACGTGCGGGTGATGGCCACGTGCAGGCGGCGGCGCGTCTCGTCGTCCACGGGCCAGGCCCTGGCGGTGACGTCCGGGAGGATGACGTAGTCGAACTCCAGGCCCTTCACGCTGCCCACGTCCGTGACATCCACGCCGGGCTCGAAGGAGAACTCCCCGTCCTTCACCCGGCGCGCCCAGGACTGGTCCGCGACGACGCGGTACACGGCGTCCGCGGACTCGGGGCTGCTGGCGATGACGCCCACCGAGGCGTGGGGCTCGCGTGCGACGAGGTCCCTCAAGGCCTCGCCGATGAAGAGCTGCGCCTGGGCCTCCACGGGGAAGTGGTGGAAGCCCACCGGCGCACCCGGGCGCTGGGGCCGCGACGCGGACTCCGCCTTGGCCTGGGTGCCGAGCACGCGCCGGGCCAGCTCCACCACGGGCGCGGGGCAGCGATAGGAGACCTGCAGCCGGCACGTGGCGGCGTCGCGGATGCCCAGCTCGTCCAGCGCCTCCGGCCAGCCCGCGAAGCCCGCGTCCGTCTGCTGCAACTCGTCGCCCGCGAGCGTGCAGCTCCTTCCCTTGCCGAGCAGCCGCCGCACCACGAACAGCTCGAACAGGGAGAAGTCCTCCGCCTCGTCCAGGACGACGTGGGCCAGGCGCTCCAGGCCGAGCGGGCCCTGCTGGGCCTTGAGGAACATGAGGATGGGCAAATCCTCCAGGTCCACCGTGCCCGCGAGCGCGTAGGGCGTGTCCTCCTCGATGGCCTTGCCGTCCACGGTGATGAGCCGGTCCGGGTCCGTGATGTCCTTGAGCTCCTTCGACAGCGGCGTGGAGCGCTGCAGGCGCGTGTGCTCGAGCACCTCGTCGATGGCGGTGAAGGGGAGCTCGCCCTTCGCCGCGCGCACCACCTCCTCCAGGAAGCGCCGGTCCAGGTAGGCGTCCGCGAGCCTGCGGTGCAGTCGCTCCAGCGTGGTGCCCGCCTCCGTCTTCGGCGCGCCGATGCGCGCCAGCAGCGCGCGGCGCAGCGCGGGGTGGCGCTTGAGGCGCGCGGCCAGGGGCGGCGTCTCCGGGCTCAGCTTGATGCCCGGCAGGTCGAACGCCGCGCGCGCCGTGGCCAGCAGCCACGCGTCCCGCGTCTCCACCGTGACGCGCCCCAGGCCCAGCGGCGCCAGAAGCCGCCGCGACAGCCTGGCCAGGCCCTCCTCGGGGACGATGAGCTTCATGCGCGACTGCGGGAAGCGCTCCGCGTCGTCGAAGGCGATCTTCGCCAGCCGGTGCAGCGCCACCGTCGTCTTGCCGCTGCCCGCGCTGCCCAGCACGAGCAGGGGCTGGCCCGCCTCCACGGTGACGGCCTCGTACTGCTCGGCGTCCAGCAGCGCCGTGACGCCGAAGACGTCCTCGACGCGCCGGGCGCCCTTGCCGGTGCCCAGGGCGCCCGGCCGCGCCGCCGTGCCCGCGCCTCCCGCCTGGAGCGAGGTGAAGTCGCGCCCCACCGAGCGCCACGCGCCGTCGGCGGCGCGCTCCAGCACGCGCGCACCAGAGATGATGCGCGTGAGCACGCCCTTCTCGATGACCACGAGCCGGCGCACCTCGACGGTGCCCTCGGACAGCCGCTCACCGAACTGCTCCTCGAACGCGTCGCCCTCTTCGTACGAATAGAAGACGCGGGCGATGGGGGCGAAGCGCCAGTCGATGACCCGCACGCCCGCGCCCACGTCCGCGAAGGTGGTGCGCCCGAGCAGGTAGTCGCGCGGTCCCGCCTCGCCGATGAGCCGCAGGTGCGCGAAGTAGGGCGCCTGGGCGTCGGGCAGGTTCGCGGACTCCTGCCGGTCCAGCAGGGCGCGCGTCTGGTCCATCTGGAAGAAGAGGTGGGGCAGGTCCGCCTCGGCGGCGGTGGCCGCGTCCTCGCGCAGCGCCTGCAACTGCGCGACGAGCAGCCGGTTCTCCTGCGTGCGTCCGGCCTTCTGCCGCGCTGCCTCGAGCGCTTGTTGGACGCGCGACAGGAGCGCCTCCTCCTCGGCGATGAGGGCCTGGTCGGCTTCGGCGAGAGCGTGCGGGGCGTGCGTCATGGGCGGCAAGGTGAACCTGGGGGTAGTGGCGCGTCAACCCGTTGGTTTTCCTGACGGAAGTGCTACTTTGAATCGTGAGAGCAAGGAGCGGGCATGCGGCGGTTCACCCCTCGGCTGGTGCTGCTGGTGCTGGCCTTCCTGTCGTGCTCGTCCTCCAGTCCGCGCACGGAGCTGCACCGCGGCCAGTCTCCCTTCACGCTCATCACCGTGACGGAGGACCGGGAGGGCCGGCGCTATCTCCAGTTCGACGACTCCGGCGCGCTGCAGAGCGTGGTGTGGCCCGGGCAGCCGAAGAAGCTGGAGCTGGCGTACACGCGCGTGTCCATGGTGGCGCTGGCCTTCGTGCCCAAGCCCCAGCGCGTGCTCGTGGTGGGCCTGGGCGGCGGCGCGATGCCCATGTTCCTGCGCGCGGTGCTGCCCGACACGCACATCGACGTGGTGGACATCGACCCGGAGGTGGTGGACGTGGCCAGGCGCTTCTTCGGCTTCCGTGAGGACGCGCGCCTGAAGGCCCACGTGGCGGACGGCCGGGCCTTCATCGAGGCGAAGCGGCCCGCGTACGACCTCATCTTCCTGGACGCCTACGGCCCAGACAGCATCCCCGAGCATCTGGGCACCGTGGAGTTCCTCGCCGCCGTGCGCGCGCGGCTGACGGCGCGTGGCGCGGTGGTGGGCAACGTCTGGGAATACCCGCCCAACCCCCTGTTCCCCTCCATGCTCCGCACGTGGCAGGCGGGCTTCACCCAGCTCTACACCTTCCGCGTGGCCGGGAGCGCCAACCGCATCTTCGTGGGCGTGCCCTACGCCGAGAAGCAGACGCGACAGGCATTGGAGACAATTGCCAACAAGGTCGAGAAGGCGCGGGGCGTGCCCTTCGACCTGAGCGCATTGGTGGTGGAAGGTTATGACGACGCCACCACGCGCAAGGAATTGACGGGGAAGGTGTTGAAGGATGCGTCCGCTCCCGCCGCTCCGCCGCCTGCTGCGGAGTCGAAGCCAGCGCCTCCCGCGCCGTGACACATGGGACACGTGAGTGATTGCGTCGCGGCGGGGGCCGCGCGCTAGAGTTCCGTCCGTCTCATCACGCCCCTGTACCCGTGTCGTCCCGGAGGATGAATGTCCCCGTCTCCTGTCGGGCCGCCCTCGCTGTCGCGTCGAGGGCTGCTCAAGCGAGGGTTGTTCGGAGGCGCGCTGCTCGCGCTGGGAGGCGGCCTCTTGTGGACGCGTGAGGGATTGTCATTGCCCCTTCCTCCCGAGGGACTGAAGGTGCTCGGCGCACGCGAGTACGCCACGCTCCAGGCCATGGCCCGCCGCGCCTTCCAACCGCGAGACGGCTGGCCGGACGCGGACACGGTGCGCGTGGCCTTCCTGGTGGATGGGCTGCTGGCGGGGCTGGACCCGGCCGTCGCGAACGAGGTGAAGGCGGTGGTGGGCCTGTTCGACAACGCGCTCGCGGGGCTGCTCTTCACCGGACACGTCACGCCGTTCTCGCGGCTCGGTCCCGAGGCGCAGGACGCCGTGCTGGAATCCTGGAGGACGTCGCGGCTGGTGTTCCGCCGGGGGGGCTACCACGCGCTGCGCGGGCTCCTGTACGCCGCCTACTACTCGCACCCGGCCGCCATGGCCGCCACGGGCTACGTGGCGCCGGAGGGCTTCCACGTCGCGGACGCGCCGGTCTGGCGTGGGCCCGAGGACGGACCCTTCGCGGGCTCGCGAGGGGGCACGCCATGACGGGACGCATCCGGACGGGAGATGAGCTGACGGAGGACCAGGCGCTCACGTGTGATGTCTGCGTGGTGGGCAGCGGCGCGGGCGGCGGAGTGCTCGGGTTGGAACTGGCCCGGCGCGGGCTGGACGTGGTGATGTTGGAGGAGGGCGGCTACCACACCCGTCGCGACTTCGACCTGAAGGAGGCCAAGGCCTACGCGACCTTCTACCAGGAGGGTGGCAACCGGGCGACGGACGACCTGTCCATCGGCATCTACCAGGGGCGCACCGTGGGCGGCGGCACCGCCGTCAACTGGTGCGCGTGCTTCCGCACGCCGCCCGAGATTCTGGAGCACTGGCGCGACGCGCACGGCGTGAAGGGCCTGGACGCGGCCACGCTCGCGCCGCACTGGGACTGGCTGGAGGAGCGGCTGAACATCCGCGACTGGCCCATCGAGCAGGCCAATCGCAACAACCGCATCCTCTGGGACGGGCTGGGCGCGCTCGGGTACGGCCGAGGCACGGTGAAGCGCAACGTGCGCGCGTGCGCGTCGCTGGGCGCGTGTGGGCTGGGCTGTCCCACGGACGCCAAGCAGTCCACGCTGGTGACGCTCATCCCGGAGGCGGTGGAGCGGGGCCTGCGGCTGTACGCCAACGTCAGCGCGCGGCGACTGGAGACGAACGGCGGCCGGGTGACGGCCGTGCACGGGGACATCCTCGACCCGAGGACGAACCGGCCCACGGGCAAGAAGCTCACCGTGAAGGCGAAGGTGACGGCGGTGTGCGGCGGGGCCATCAACTCGCCGGGCCTGCTGCTGCGCAGCGGGCTCACCGGACGAGGGCGGGTGGGCAAGCGGCTGTTCCTGCATCCGGTGGTCGTGTCCAACGCGCGCTTCCGCGAGCGCGTGGAGGCGTACTCGGGCGCGCCGCTCACCGTGTACTCGCGGCAGTTCATCGACCGGGGGCAGGGGAGGATGGGGTGGCTCCTGGAGGTCCCCCCGCTGTTGCCGCTCCTGAGCGCGGTGGCGCTCAACGGCTTCGGCGCGGGGCACCAGGACCTGATGGCGGGCCTGCCCCACGCCAACGCGCTCATCTCCATCTGCCTGGATGGGGTCCAGCCCGGGGACGAGGGCGGCACCGTGGCCCTGCGCGGCGCGGGCGAGTACTCGCGCTTCAAGGTGGACTATCCCCTCACGGCGCTGCACTGGGAGGCCTTCCGCGAGGCGCTCAAGGTCGCCGCGCGCATCCAGTTCGCCGCCGGGGCGGAGGTGGTGCTCAGCCCGCACTCGAAGCCGGTGGTGATGCGGAGCGAGCAGGACATCCCGCTGCTCGATGACGCGCCCTACGCCCCGCTCGAGTGCTCGGTGCTCAGCGCCCACCAGATGGGCGGCTGCGCCATGGGGGGCAGCCCCGAGACGAGCGTGGTGGACAGCACGCTGCGCTACTGGGACTGCGACAACCTCTTCGTCGTGGATGGCTCGGTCTTCCCCACCGCGCTGGGTGTCAACCCGATGGAGAGCATCCTGGGGGTCGCGCATTGGGGCAGCCAGCACGTCGCCGCCGCGGTGAGTGGCTCCGGGTGACGGTGATTCCAGACCGGGCGCCGATGGCGCTCCAGGCTGCCCTTGGTCTATGGACCTGGGGCTGGCGCCCGGAGGGGGCGCGGTGTGTTGGTCCCGCAGTCGCGCGAGTCCGCTTCATATGAGCTCACAAATCCAGGTTGGGAATCCTCCGCGTGGGCGGAGGATGGTGTCGGCGGTCGTGGGGGTGCTCTGCGTCGTGCTGGGCGCGTGCTCCACGCTGCCGCAGCGAGGGCAGCTGGTGATGCGGGACGTGTCCTTCCCGCTGCGCGACTTCCGCATGCCGTCGGGGCTTCGCGTCGTGGTGGAGCAGGACCCGCGCGCGCCCGTGGTGGCGATGGTGGCCGTGGTGGGGGTGGGCGGCTCCGGCGACCCGCAGGGCAAGGAGGGCCTGGCGCACGTGGTGGAGCACCTGGCCTTCCGCGCGCGCCATGGGGGAAGCCCCTCGGTGTCGACCCGGCTGGAGGACGCGGCGGCTGGCTATTCGAATGCCTTCACCAGCATGGACCACACCGTGTACCAGACGGTGGCGCCCAAGGAGTCGCTGGACCTGCTCGTGAAGATGGAGGGGCAGCGGCTGTCCGCGCCCCTCTCGGGGCTCACCCCCGAGATGTTCGCGGTGGAGCGGGAGGTGGTGCGCAATGAGCTGCGCCAGCGCAACGAGACGGGCTTCGTGGGTCAGGTCTTCAGCTGGGTGCACGCGTCCGTCTATGCGCCGGAGCACCCGTACTCGCGGCCCGTCATCGGCACGCACGAGTCGCTGACGGCCCTGTCGCTGGCGGACGCGCAGCGCTTCACGCGGGCCCACTACCGGCCGGACAACACGACGCTGGTCATCGCCGGAGACGTGGACCTGGCGAGGGTGGAGGCGGTGCTGCTCGACAACCTCCCCCCGGAGTGGGTGGGCACCGGGGCCCCGCTGGCGGTGGACTCGCGCATGCCCCCCGTGTCCGAGCCGCCCCTGCGCGCCGCCCCCGCGCAGCTGCCCGAGTACCAGGCTGCCGTCGGCTCCCCGGAGCTGTACATCTCCTGGGTGCTGCCGCGCTCCTTCGACGAGGCGAGCGCCATCCACGACTTCGTGCGGGTGAACCTGAGCCGCAGCCTGGGGGGCTCCATGCGGCGGGACGGGGACATCGCCGGGTACTCCACGATGCTGCTGCCCGGCACGCGCGCGTCGCTGCTGGTGGTGCGGGTGGTGCTCACCCAGGGCAGCCACCCTCGCAGGTCGGCGGACAACATGCTGGACGAGGTCCAGTGGACGTGGAGCCAGGAGGCCGGCCAGGCGGGGGCGGTGCTCGGCCGCGAGTACGACTTCCAGGCCCTGCGCCGCAACGTCATCACCGGCATGGTGCTGGAGTCCGAGGAGCTGCTGTCGCGCACCGTGCGCCGCGCGGAGCTGACGCACTTCATGCTGGATGCGCGCGGGTACACGCGCTCGCAGCGGGCGCTGATGACGCTCGACGGCGGCAAGGTGACGGACTTCGCCTACAAGTGGCTCCAGCGCGAGCGCGCGCGCGTCATCCTCGTGCGGCCCGGTGAGTCGGGCGGCGAGGTGGTGGCCGCGCCCGTGGCGCTGCCGGAGGAGCCGCCCGCGAGCGTCCGCTCCGAGCGCGTCGCCCAGGCGGCCCAGGCCGCGCTGTCCGCGCCGGTGCGGACGCTGAAGCTCGACAACGGGATGGAGGTGCTGCTCGCGCCCCGGCCGGGCCTGCCCGTGGTGCGCGTGGGCGCGGTGCTGGGCGGAGGGCGCACGTACGGGCCCAAGGCGGGCGTGGCGGAGATGGCGGGGTATGGCTCCTTCCGCGAGTCCTGGTTCGAGGGCAACGCGAGCCACTGGGGCCTGCACGTCCACGGCGGCATGCACCGGGACCACCAGCGCTTCGAGGTGGCCGGGACGTCCGGCAACGTCGGCAACATGCTCGCGATGCTGGCCGAGCAGCTCTCCTCCACGCGGACCTCGTATGACGCGTGGCGGTTCCTCCAGGAGCAGCTGGTGCCGTGGCGCAAGACGTTGGACTCCCACCCGGAGGAGCGCGCGCAGCGCGACCTGATGCAGCTGCTCTACGAGCCGCACCCCTACTCGCGCCACGCCACGGGCGAGGAGCTGTCCCGCGTGTCGGAGGAGGACATGACGGCCTGGATCCGCGACGTCTACCGTCCGGCCAACACGGTGGTGGTCATCGCGGGTGAGTTCGACGTGGCGACGGTGGAGCCGCTGGTGCGCGAGTACCTGGGCGGCTGGAAGCACGGGCCGGCCTCGCCGGTGGAGGTGCCCGCCGCGCCGGGGCTGCCGTCGCCCGCCGCGAAGCCCCGGACGCTCGTGACGTCCCGCCCCGGCGCGACGCAGGGCCACCTGCAGCTGGCGTGTCGGCTGCCCACTGCCACGCCCGAGGCGGCGGCGCGCTACGACGTGATGGCGGAGCTGGTGGGCCGGCGCATCTTCGACCAGGTGCGCGCGCGCCAGGGCGCGTCGTATGGCTTCAGCGCCAGCACGTGGCTGGGTCGCGGTGGCGCCTCGCACCTGCTGGTGGAGGGACTGGTGGACGCGCAGCGCATGGCGGAGGGCGCGAAGGCCGTGCAGGACACGCTCGCGTCGTTCGCCCAGGGCGTGGACGAGGCGGAGCTGGCGCGCGCCACGAAGCGCCTGCTGTCGCGCGACGCGGTGTCGTTCGTCTCCTCCGAGTCGTGGGTCCAGTCGCTCCTGGACGCGCGCGTGCGTGGCTTCCCCGCGGAGTCGCTGGCCCAGCGCCCCGCGCACCTCCAGGCGGTGACGGCCGAGCAGGTGAAGCAGGAGTTCGACGGCTGCCTGAAGCGTCTGGTGGTGGGCGTCGTCGCGGATAAGAGCCGCGTCCTGCCGATGCTCCAGGCCCTGTCCTCACCCTGACGGGCGGCGTGCTGCCTCGCCTGGTGTCCGTCCACCCAGGCGAGGCATGCGGGGCCCTGCGTCCTCCCGCCCCGACGCTGACTACCTTGCCTGGATAGGACGACATCGGCGAGGGGGCAGGCATGCGGTGGCAGGGAGGACGTCGCAGCTCCAATGTGGAGGACCGGCGCGGGGCGGGGTTGGGACGCCCGCTCGCGGTGGGCGGCGGGGCGGCGTCGCTGGTGGTGGCGCTGCTGGTGATGCTGCTCGGGGGAGACCCCTCGGTCGTCACCACGCCGAGCGGTGGACGCGGGCCGTCCAGCGACTACGGCACGGGCGGCTCGGGCGTACCCGATGACCCGCGGCAGGCCGAGCTCAAGGACTTCGTCTCCGTCATCCTGGCGGACACGGAGGACACCTGGCCTGGCCTCCTGGAGCCCCACGGCGTCGAGTACGTGGACCCGCGCCTGGTGCTCTTCACCGGCGCGGTGCGCTCGGCCTGCGGGTTCCAGCAGAGCGCGGTGGGGCCCTTCTACTGTCCGCCGGACCAGCGCGTGTACCTGGACCTGGACTTCTTCGACGAACTGGACCGCCGCTTCGGCGCGCCCGGCGACTTCGCGCAGGCCTATGTGGTGGCGCACGAGGTGGGGCACCACGTGCAGAACCTGCTGGGCATCTCCCGTCAGGTGCAGGCCGCGCGGCAGCGCGCGTCGCCGGAGGATGGCAACGCGCTGTCGGTGCTCCAGGAGCTCCAGGCGGACTGCTTCGCCGGCATCTGGGCGCACCATGCCCAGCGCGAGCGCCAGATTCTGGAGGCGGGTGACGTGGAGGAGGGACTGGGCGCCGCGTCCGCCATCGGCGACGACACGCTCCAGCGCCGCGCCCAGGGGCACGTCGTCCCCGAGTCGTTCACCCACGGCTCGTCCGCGCAGCGCGTCGAGTGGTTCAAGCGCGGCCTGACGCAGGGCACGCTGGAGGCGTGTGACACCTTCGGGGCCCAATCCGTTCCACGCCGTCGTCGCTGAAGCGCCGCCACGGGGCTGATTGACAATCAGACCCCGGCTCGCGGTTGAATGCCCTCCGCGCGGTGGCCGGTCCGCGTCCATCGACGCGGGAGCGGGCGTGTTCCCAATCAAGACGTTGTGGTGTCTGGGGTTGCTGGCGGGGCTCGTCTGGGCGCCCGTCGCCGAGGCGCGCTTCGGCAAGCGCAACACCCCGAGCGACCCGAAGTCGGGCACGCACGACTCGAGCGCGGACCCGGACACGCACGAGGCCTCGGCCATCGGCACCGAGGACGACGAGGACGACGGGAAGAAGCCCCGCTCACGCAGCTCGTTCGACGACGACGACGAGGACTGTTGCTCGGACGCGGCGGAGGACCTGGCGGGGGACCTCCTGGCGAGCCTCCTCGGAGGGCTGTTCGAGGGCGCCGCCGAGGCCATCGCCACCTCGGGGACCCACCTGTCGAGTCGGATGGACCCGGAGACGTCCCAGCTCATCCTCGCGGGGCGACGGCACGCGGTGCCGCTGTCCTTCCGGCTGAGCGCGCAGCGACTGCTGCTGCTCGACGACGTGCGCGGGGTGGACCTGCTCGCGGGGCTGGAGGGCCGTCGCTTCGGGGTGGAGACCCGCATGATGCTGGTGACCCAGCCCACGGATGACGGCTCGCCGGGCGAGGACGACCTCATGCTGGTGTCGGCGCACCTGACGTATGCCTTCGTGGTGCGCGATGCGCTCCGCCTGCGCGCGGAGGGCGGGCTGAGCACGGCCCATGCGCCGGACACCACCCTGGCGGGTCCGAGCGTGGCGCTGTCCTTCGAGGCGTGTCTGTGGTCTCCGCTGGACTTCGAGGCGCGCGCGCAGCTGACGCCGCTGCCGTTCCTCCAGGTCGACGCCACGGTGGGCCTGGCCCTGCACCTGGGCAGCCTGATGCTGCGCGGCGGCTGGCGCGGCCTGTACCTGGATGACCTGGGGACTGTGGACGGCGTGGCCCACGTGGACAGGATGCACGGCCCCTACTTCGGCGGCGGCTTCACCTTCTGACGCGGACAGCGGGGCGCTAGCGGTGGCCCCGCATCTTCCACCAGAGGATTCCCATGAAGCTCTCCGGAGGAGGCTCCGGAGGTGTCATCGGCTCGTCCTCCTCG
>NZ_SRLW01000267.1:0-13616 GCF_006518215.1 Myxococcus sp. AB025B | reverse complement strand
GCATACAGCACGTACGGCGAGCGCCCGGGCCGCGCCCTCGCGAACCAGGACTGGAGCAGCGGCCCCGTGGTGCTCAGCACGAAGAACGGCAGGCCGATGGTGACCGCCAGCATCGCCAGCAGTCGCGGCACGGCCAGGTCCGTGCCCACCGGGCGCCACTCGGGCCCCGGCGCCACCGGCGAGCCCACCCACAGCGCCCTCCCCCCCAACACGGCCACCGCCAACGCCAGCACGCCCAGGTGCACCTTCGCCTGCAGGCGCGGCGTCAGCCGGGAGGCCAGCCCGTGCGAGTACGCATAGCCGCCCAGGAGCGCCGCCTGGAAGAAGAGCATGCACGCCGTCCACACGCCGGGCGTCCCGCCGTACCAGGGCAGCGCATAGCGCCCCGCCAGGGGCTGCACCCCGAACAACAGGAAGGCGCTCGTGAAGATGGCGACGGAGTATCGAAGCATGGAGACCCTGGGAGACGGACGTCAGACAGCCGGCGCCGCGGCGGGAGGATGGCGCCGGGAGCGCAGCGCGCGCGCCCCAGCGGCGAAGAGGGACAGCGCCAACGCGAGCAACACCACCGCCACCACCCCGTTCACCCGCGACGCCGCCGAGCTCGACGGCGACAGCGCCTCGCGCACCAGGAGCACCAGGCTGGTGAGCGTGACGGCCCCCACGAACATCATGGGCACCAGCGCGTACACATAGGGCCGGCCCGTGCTCTTGAGCCACACGCAGACCCCGAGCAGCGACAGCGACGCGAGCAACTGGTTCGACGTGCCGAACAACGTCCAGAACGAGCGCCACGCTCCCGAGCCCGCCAGCAGCACGAAGGCCAGCGGCACTCCGCACGTCACCGCCGTGGCCACCATCGCCGCGCCCTTGCCCTTCTTCCCGGACAGCTCCTGGAGGATGTAGCGCCCCAGCCGCGTGGACACGTCCAGCGTGTCGAACACGAAGGTGGAGAAGGCCATGGCCCCGAAGGTCGTCGCGATGACGAGGTACTCCTTGCCCAGCACCGTGACGATGAAGCGCCCCAGCCCCGCGCCATACACCGCGCCCGGCGCCTTGCCCGTCAGCTCCGCCTTGGTGGCGACCATCACCGTCGCCAGCGCGATGACCGCCACGAAGCCCTCCAGCAACATCGCCCCGTAGCCCACCGGCTTGCAGTGCGGCTCCTTGTCGATCTGCTTCGACGTGGTGCCCGAGCACACCAGCCCGTGGAACCCCGAGCACGCGCCGCACGCGATGGTGACGAAGAGGAACGGGAACAGCGCGCCGCCGGGCCCCGGGACGTTGAAGCCCGAGAAGGCGGGCTGCTGGATGGACAGCTCTCCGCTCAGCCCGCCGTAGAAGATGCCCACCACGCCCACCGCCAGCGCGGCGTACAGCACGAAGCCGCCCAGGTAGCCGCGCGGCTGCAGCAGCACCCAGACGGGCGTGAGCGACGCGACGAAGCAGTACGCCAGGATGAGCGCGGACCAGCCTCGCGCATCCAGCACCAGCAGCGTGGACATGCGCGTGCCCAGGTACACCACGCCCAGCGTCGCCGGCACGAAGATGAGCGTCTGCAGCCACAGGGGCGGCTTGAGCCAGCGGTCCACCAGCCCCATCACCACCGCCAGCAGCAGGTACGCGATGGACGCGAACGCCACCGCGCCGCCCGGGTTGAAGCGGAAGGTGAGCCCCTCCAGCTCCGCGTCGCCGCTGACGAACGTGGCCGCCGTCGCGTCCGTGAAGGCGACGATGACGTAGACGAGCGCCACCCAGATGAAGGCCAGCATCGCCAGCCCCGCGGTGGGCCCCAGGTGGCTGCGCACCACCTCCGCGATGGAGACCGCCCCGTGGCGGATGCTCGCCACCAGCGTGGCGAAGTCATGCATCGCCCCGATGAACACCGAGCCCACCGCAATCCACAAGAGCGCCGGCAACCAACCAAACTGCTGAGCCGCCAGGATGGGCCCGGCGATGGGCCCGGCCGCGGCAATCGCGCTGAAGTGCTGGCCCAACAGGTAGAAGGGCCTGGTCGGGACGAAGTCCACGCCGTCGCTCTTGGCGTGCGCGGGCGTCACCGCTCCAGAATCCAGGCGGAACTGCCGGGCGATGAAGCCTCCGTAGAAGCGATAGCCCAGCGCCAGCACCACCAGGAACACTCCGGCAATCAGGGGGAGGCTCATGCCGCGAGGCTTTCCCGACCCGGACTTCCGGTCAACACCCTGGCTCCTGGAAGGCCGAGGACGACGGCAACGGCGTCACGGGTCGCCCGACGCCAGCTTGCCTTGGACCTGCTTCCTGAAGTTCCTCACCGTCTTCAGGAGCTCGGGGTTGGACTCCCCTTGGGCGGCGGCGACTTCTTCATCCAGGTCGTCCCGCTTCTGGCAGAGGAACCCCAGGTTGTCGCAGGACCGGAGGGCCTCGAGCTTCTTGAACTCGGCGTTCGCCGCCTTCCACTCGCGTGCCAGCTCGGTCTGCGGGCCTGCCCCCTTGATGATGCGCACGCGATTGGTGTTGGCGCGCTTCGGCACGGGGGCCTTCGGAGCCGGCTTCCCCAGGGGCGCCAGCAACGAGCCATCATCGTCCTCGACGCTCTTCGGCGCGGTGGCCGCCTCTCCCTCGGGAGGCGCGGACGGCGGGCTGTCCACCGCCGCGGGATTGTCAGCCGGGGCCTGCTCCGCCACCACGGCGCCCGGCCTGGGCTCCGCGGCGCCGTCCCCAGGGGCCTTCGGGGCCTTCGCGCCAGGAGCCACGGGGCTCGGAGCTGCCTCGGGTCCCTTGGCGACGAGGCCGAGCTGCCCGAGCTGGTTCATCACCATTCCCCGGACCTGGGGGTCCGACAGGAGGAACGCCGCTCCCGCCGTCAGCGCGCCCAAGCCGCCCAGCACCACCACCCACGTCAGCGCGGAGCTGCGCTTGCCGCGCTTGGGCACGGTGGTCTTGCGCGTGTCCTCCGACGGGCGACGGACGGGGACGTTGGGCCGCGAGGGCACCGACGTGCGCCGCGTCTCCTCGTGCGAGGCCATGGACACGCGCACGTCCGCGTCCTCTTCCTCCTCCTCGGGCACGGCGACGACCACGGGACGGCTGACCCCCGTGCGTCGCCCCGGCGCGGGCGCCATGCCCGGAGAGGACGGCCTCACGCGGCGCGAGCCCGTCTTCGGACGCGAGGCCCCCGAGCGCTCCTCATCGTCGCGCGCGACGCCCTCCGCGTCACGCAGGAGGCTCTCGTCCAGGACGACGCGAGGCTGGGTGTCCTCGTGGACGGCGGCGCGGGCCTGCATGTCCGCCAGCCGCGGCCCCCGAGGGTCCGTGTCCGCGTCCCGAGGCGCGCGCGGGTGCGTGTCCTCGTAGCGCTCCGCTCGCCCGGGCCGCGACGCCCGGGGATTGGTGTCCATCTCCTCCAGGCGCTCCGACGGCTCGCCGTGTCCCATCTGCTCGGGCGTGAGCACCGGCATCTCGGCGTCCGCGTCACCGCCCGAAGACTCGAGATAGGAGACCACCACGCCCGGCTCGCCCACCTTCGCGCCCGAGCGCGACGGCACACCGGGGTTCGACGTCAACGCGGCGCCCTGCACCGGCAACGCGCCCGAGCGCGACGGCACGCCGGGGTTCGACGTCAGCGCCGCGTCGGGCATCGACATCGCACCCGAGCGCGACGGCACGACGGGGTTCGACGTCAGGGAGCCACCGCGCGCGGACGCGGCGGCCGGTGGCATGGTCATCGCGCCCGAGCGCGACGGAGAACCTGGAGGCGGCGCGGCGGTGGCTGCCCCCGGTCCTGGCCGCGTCGTCACACCCGAAGCGGGCTGCTCGCCAGCGAAGGGCACCGAGGCCCCCGGTCCTGGCCGCGTCGTCACACCCGACGCGGGCTGCTCACCCGCGAAGGGCACCGAGGCCCCCGGTCCTGGCCGCGTCGTCACACCCGAAGCCGGCGCCTCGGCAGGCACGCTGACAGCGGGCATCACCATCACCCCGGAGCGCGCCGGAGACGCCGGTGCCGGCGCGCCAGGAGGCACGAGCGCCTGCCGCTGGGGCATCACCGCCGCGGGAGGCGGCGTGACGGGAGGCGGAGGAGGACGCGGGTTCCCACCGCCGAGCGTGGCGGGCCGGGACGCCGCGCCACGCGGGTCCTCACTGGAGGGACGCAGCGGCTCCGCGCGGGGGTCGGTGGCGTCGTAGGGGCTCCCCTGCCCGTCCGCGGGGCCGACGACCGCGCCCACGGGCAGCAGCTCCAGCTCCGTGGGCCGCGTGTCCGGACGCGAAGGCGGCGGTGGCGGCGCGGGCGGAATCGCCTCCGCGGGCATGGTCGTGAGCGGGACCTCGCGCGTCTGCGACGGCGGCCGAGGCGCGGGCGCGACAGCCGGCGGCGGCGCGGGCGGGCGGGCGACCACCTCGGGCGCCACCTCCACGGACAGGGAGGGCGACGTGTCCGGATTCAGCCGGGCCGCCCGCACCCGAGCCTCCTCCTCCAGCGCCTCCAGCGGGAAGGCGGGCCGGGTGGACTCGTCCATCGGGATGCCCGGACGCGTCTCCCCGTCATCCACGGGTCCACCCTCGCGACTGCGCCGCGTCGGATGGAAGGACAGCGCCTCCACCGGCCCATCCAGGCGGATGGTCTTCGCCGGCAACATCGCCCCCGCGGGCGGCGACGGACGCGGCGCGGCCCCCTCCTCCGAGGGCTCCGGAGCCGCGGCGCGCGCCTCAGCGTAGCCACCGCGCGGCACGTCCTTGAGGCTCGCGAGCAGCCGGCGCTCGGACTGGAAGTCCGCGGTGAACAGCTCGCGCATGAAGCGGCTGACACTCTCCGGCCCCGCGCTGGGGTCGATCTCCATCAGGCACGCCTGCAGCCGGCCGCGGAACTCCTCCGCCGTCTGGAAGCGCTGCGCCGGGTCCACCTCCAGCGCCTTGGCCACCAGCGCCGTCACCGAGCGCGGCGTGAGCGGCTCCACCTCGTCCAGCGGCGCCACCTTCGGGTTGGCCACCACGGACATCAGCTCGCCGGGGTGGATGCCGTCGAAGGGGTTCTTCCCGCAGATGAGCTCGTAGAGCGTCAGGCCCACCGCGTACAGGTCCGCGCGCCGGTCCACCGGCTGGTGCCGGGCCTGCTCCGGGGACATGTAGAGGAACTTGCCCAGGATGATGCTCGGATTCGTCTTCGCCGCCGACAGCCGGCTCTTGGCGAGCCCGAAGTCGATGACCTTCACCTCCCCCTCGTAGGAGATGAGGATGTTCTGCGGCGAGATGTCCCGGTGGACCAGCTTCAGGTCCTCCCCGTCGTCGTCCTTCTTGCGGTGCGCGTACGCCAGCGCGTCCAGCACCCGGCCCATGACGTAGAGGATGAACGTCAGCGGCAGCGGCACCTGCCTGTCCCCCACCCGGGCGGCCACCTTGCGCAGGTCCTTGCCGTCCACGTGCTCGAGGGCCATGTAGGCCTCGCCCTCGTGCAGCCCCATGTCCAGCACCTGGGCGATGGAGCCGTGGCTCAGGCGGACGAGCGTGCGCGCCTCACCCACGAAGCGCTCGACGAAGTCGCTGTCCTCGGCGAGCTGCGGGAGGATCTTCTTGATGACGCAGAGCTTCTCGAAGCCCTGCGCGCCCTCCAGCCTCGCGAGATAGATTTCACCCATGCCGCCCGTCGCCAGATGGGACAGGAGGGTGTACCGGCCAAAGGGCTGGGGCCGGAACGGGCGCAGCCGGGCGGAGGGGTTATGAGCGTTCATGGGGGCGGGGGTCCACCACTCGGGCGCCCATTGAACCCTGGCTTGCCCTGGTCCATCAACCCGTCAACCTGCCGCAGGGGGTTTCACCGCAGGCCGGGGTTGGTCAACACCCCGACGTCCTCGTCGAGGACCTCGAAGGCGGCCACCTTCTCCTTGGGGGGGCGCACCAGCCGCTCCCCCAGGGGCATCACGTCGAAGCGGGCCGCCACGGTCGCCAGCACCTTACCGGAAATCAACACCTGCCCGGGGTTGCCCGTCGCCGCCAGCCAGGTGGCCACGGACATGCCCTCGCCCACGGCGGTGTAGTCGGGGCGGACCTCGTTGCCGATCATCCCCACCAGGGCGCGCGTGGTGTGCAGGGCCATCCGGAGCGCGCAGCGCTCGTCCACGGGGCGGCGGCTCATCGCCCGCTCCCAGTCCGAGCGCAGGGCCAAGGCCGCCCGCACCGCCCGCACGGAGTCCTCGCCCTTCACGTACGGCACGCCGAACAGGGCCCGCATGGACTCACCGATGAAGGACTCCACGGTGGCCTCGAAGCTGAACACGATGCCGGTGGCGCGCGAGTGGAAGTCGCTCAGCAGGCTGGTCGCCTTGGCCCCGCCGATGCGCGAGGCCAGGGCGGGGAAGCCCACCAGCTCCACGTGCAGCACGGTGAGGGTGCGCTCCTCCAGGCCCGGCAGCTTGCCGCCCTGGCGCTGGGCCTCGGTGGCGCGGCGCTCGGCGACGTCGGGCGGGTGGAAGCGCTCCAGCGAGCGGCGCAGTCGCTCCTGGGTGGCGCCGCCGTCGCGCGGGGAGAACTTCTGCACGCCGGTGGCCACCAGGTGCGCCACCGCCGAGCACGCGTCCAGCATGGGCTCCAGCCCGTCCCCCTTGGCGGAGGTGTTGACGTAGAGCACGCCCTGGTACGGGGCCTCGGAGCCGATGGGGATGCACAGCACGCTGGCCACGCCGTAGAGGATGACGCTCTCGCGCGCGGCGAAGCGGCGGTCGTCGCGCACGTCGCCCACCGCGAGCGCGCGGCCCTGGCGCAGCGCCTCGTCGACGATGGCGTCGGACACCGGCACCTCGCCCTTGGCCAGCCGTCCCCGGTGGCGCACCGCCGCGGGGACGAGCGCCCCCGTGGGGTGCTTGAGCAGCACCACCGCCGTGGTGGCGTCGGTGCGCTCCAGCAGCCGGTCCATCGTCAGGTCCAGGAAGGTGGACAGCGTGGTGGCGGTGGAGAGCGCCTCCGCGGTGCGGAACATCAGCACCAGCGTCTCCTGCGCCACGCGGGGGCTGGCCGGGGGGACGAACGAGGCCTGCTGGTTGAAGTCCTCGAAGGGCACCGGTCCCACGTTGTCGAGCAGGCGCAGCACGTCCGCGTCCCGCACGCTCTTGGCGAGCAGCACCGACGGGCCCACGTCCTGTCCGTGGCCGAAGCGCACGACGCCGCCGGCGCCCAGGTCCACCATCTCCGTGGCGGCGTTCTCCACGGTGTTGGGCTGGCGCACCGCGAGCGTGTTCTCCCCCAGCGCCACGGAGTCGCCGGGGGACAGCTGCCGGGAGCCCTGCAGGGGCGCGCCGTTGACGCGGCTGCCGTTGCGGCTGCCCAGGTCCTCGATGCGCAGGATGTCCGCCTCCACGTAGAGGCGCGCGTGCCGGCGCGAGACCAGGTCTCCACCCAGCACGATGTCGTTCTCGTCGGCGCGGCCCAGGCTCGTCACGCCCTCGGGCAAGTCATAGGACGTGTCGAAGTAGCCGGGCCCGTTGATGATGATCTGCCACATCGAATCCCCGACATTACACGACTCTCTCTCAACGTAAGAGAGGGAGACCTGTGCCCCGGAGGGGGACGGGGCTGACCCGGACTCCCGGCGCGAAGGCCCGTCGCCGGGTCAGGACTGACAGTGCGCCGGGACGTCCCCTCGGGTGCGGGGCTCAGCGCGGCCGGTGGATGAAGACGGACGCGCCTTGCCGCACCGCGGTGAACGCCGCCAGCGGGCGCCGGGCCGGGCCCTGGAGGACGGCGCCGTCCAGGGCGAAGCGCGAGCCATGACAGGGGCACTCCACCACGCCCTCCCCGGGCCGCCAGTCCACGCCGCAGTCGCCGTGCGTGCAGATGCGCCACAGCGCCACGAAGCACCCGGGCGTCGTGTGGACGAGCAGCACGTCCAGCAGGGCCTCGGGCGCGTGCACCCGGGCGTGGCCTCCGGGGGAAGCAAGGCCCGGATGCGCTTCGAGCCGCACCTCCACCCAGCCGTCGGCGGCGGTGCCGGGCTGGGGGAGGTCGGAGCAGGAGGCACCCTCGGGCGGTGGGTCCAGGACGATGGCCTCCCGCCAGTCGCCGCCGCACCCCGCGCCCAGCGTGGCCAGGGCACAGCCGCCCCGGGCCAACGTGAGGAGCGCGGCGCGGCGGTCCAGGTCCGTCATGGCGCGGCGGTCAGCGACACGCCGTTGACCACGGCGACGGCGTCCAGGTCGAACCCCGCGGAGGTGCCCGCCGAGCCGTTGGTGCCCGCGTCGACGATGCGCACGTAGCGCGCCCGGGCGAGGCCCACGGTGGCCAGGTCGAACCCGTCACCGCCGGCCACGGCGGGGTCCGTGGCGCTGATGCCCGCGGCGGGGTTGGCCGTCACGGGACGCACGCCCGCGCAGCCCGGGTAGTTGTTCGTCGCGTCCGAGGGGGCGCAGGGGAACTCGTGCCACTGCACACCGTCGTCGCTCACCGAGACGCGGCCCCGCTCGGTGAAGGCGCGCGGGCCTCCGGCGATGAGGAAGCCGTTCTCGAAGACGAGCAGGTCCACGCCCGGCCCATCCACCACCGCGATGTCCGTGAAGCGCAGGGTGATGGAGCCGCCCTGCCCCAGCGAGAGGACATCCAGCGAGCCGCTGTCCAGCCCCGCGCCCACCGGCGCGCCCAGCACGATGGACGGGAAGCGGTCCTGTCCGAAGCCCGCGCCGGGGCCGGGCAGGTACTCGACCACCTCGTCGGCGTACGGGTCCGCGGGCCGCGAGGGGCTCGCGTCCGTGCCCGAGTCACCGGGCCCCGCGTCGTCGTCCGTGACGGGAGCCTCGTCCCCACCGCACGCGGACAGGCTCAGCGCCAGGGCAAGCACGGCGCCGCGACCGAACCACGAGGAGGCGCGCGCGCTCACGGCGCCACCTGGAGGCGCACCAGGCGCCGGCCGTTGCGGTCAGCCACGCCGACGAGCACGTCGGAGCCGAGCGCCTTGAGCATCCGCACCGTGGTGCACTGGTTGACGTAGGTGAGCACGGGCACGCGCGCGCCCACCGTCACGGCGTCATTCGCGCCGACGGACAGCGCGTAGCGGGACACGTCGGTGGCGACGAAGTCGTAGTCCGGGGGAGCGTAGGCGCCGCGGTTGAGCACCACGCCACCGCCGAAGGCCGCGACGTCGTTGAAGTCGCTGCCCACGTCGACCTTCGCCTGGGTGCCCAGGTCCAGCGGCGTGCCGCTGGTGATGGCGGTGGCGAGCGTCGTGGGCGCCACGCCGTGGAGGACGTTGACGAAGTTCTGGTCGAAGTAGCCCAGCGCGGCGACGCCCGTGTCCGTCACGGCGGTGAAGCCGCTGCCCACCACGTCACCCTGCGGGAAGTTGACCGCGCGCACCGTGCCCATGGGGTCCGTGGACGTCACGAGGCCATAGACAGCCAGGTCGGAGGCCGAGCCCAGACCACCGCCGTTGACGAGCACCGCGCTCAGCTCCCCGGACGTGAAGGCCGCCGCGGAGAAGTTCTTGGGCGCGACGACGAAGCTCGAGTTGGCCGGCGTGGCCAGGTCATACGCGGCGACGTTGCCCGGCGAGCCCGTGGCGCCCAGCGTGTAGCCGGTGAAGACGCGCAGGCCGTCGTTGATGACGTAGCCGTTCGGGTACACCGTGGCGCCGCCCTCGCGGTCCGCGGGGGTGATGATGTCGAAGAGCTTCGTGGTGCCCGGCAGGAGGTCGGGCCAGGTGCCCAGCGAGTACAGCGCGGCGTCCTTGCCCCGTCCCTGGATGCCGTAGAACGCATACGTGGGGCCCGGAGAGGCGCCGAGCGCGAGGATGTCCGGCGACAGCGCCACGGACTCGGCGGCGACGAAGCCCGGCTGGAGCACGAGCGTGCCCAGCTTCGGGTCCAGCGGCACCGTCGCGCAGTCGACCACCACGGGGCCGGCATCCGGCTCACCCGCGTCCGGCGCACCTGCATCCGGCTCACCCGCGTCGGGCGTGCCCGAGTCGGGAGTCCCCGAGTCGGGCTGACCCGCGTCGGGCTGGCCGGCATCCGGAGTCCCCGAGTCCGGCTGACCCGCGTCGGGCGTGCCCGAATCCGGCGTGCCCGCGTCGGGTGTCGGGGTGGTGGGGGCAGGCTCGGTCTCGCACCGCTCGTCGACGCAGACCCACTGCTGTCCCGCGGGGGCCTCGCCATTGTCGGCGCGGCAGTCGAACGGGTCGACACACTCCGGGTTGCAGCCGGTGCCGAGCAGGGCCACGGCGAAGGAGGCCACGGCCAGTGATGCGGACTTCATCCAAGGTTTCGCGCGCTTCGATTCAGCCGTCTTCATCTGCGTCCTCGTCCCTCTCCGCCCCCACGGGCGGGTGGGCTTCCAGGAGGACGCGGTCGAAGGCGGGCACCCGGGCACCCCACGGTGCGCGGTGAATGGGCTGACGCCTCCGCCGCCTCCCCTCGGAGGCCTCGGTGATGTCCGTGCCCAAGGGGCACGGGTCCACGGCAGGTTTTCGGACTCGCAGGCGCGGGAGCCCCGGAGGGCGCCCACCTAGTGGCCGTCGCTTCCCAGTCCCGTGAGGGACCAGTGCTTCCATGACGGCGGTCGTTCCTGCACACCGCTGCGGGGCAGTCCCGGATTCGCACCGGGTTCCCTAGAGCCGCCGTGGTTCGCACGACGGCACCGAGGACGCGGCCGGGATATGGCGGGTGACAGGCATTGTCAATGGAGCGCGGTGACGTCGATGGCGTTGGACACGGGGCGTCGAGGGTCCACCGGGCACGCCTCCAGCGCGGGGCCCTTCGCGGTGGGCGTGGAGGAGCCCCTGCGCTCGGTGAGGGTGCCATCACCGACCTCCACGACGAAGACGCGGCCCGCGTTGGTGTCCGCCAGGTACACCGCGCCCCGGGACACGGCGAAGCGGCTGGCCACCGACAGCATGCAACCCGGTGCGCCGGGCTGACAGCCGGGATTCAGCGCGTAGGAGGCCACGGGGACATCGTTCTTCACCAGCACCAGCCCCGTGGAGCGCACGGACGTGGCGAGGTAGCCGTTGGCCGTGTCGTAGATGGCCTCACCGATGCAGGCGACCACGAGCTGGTCACCAACGGCTTCCACGTAGCCCGCGTTGAGGCAGCGCTCCTTGCCCAGGTCGATGGCGCTGACGGCGCCGGTGGCGGGGTCGATGCGCGCGAGCATGCCGGGCCCGTTGGGGCGGTAGTCATTGGCGGGGTTGAGGTTGGTGAGCGCCACGTACACGTGGGTGCGCGTCGCCGTCACCGAGAACGGCAGGGGCATGGAGCCCGTGCCGTCGAAGGGCTTCAGGTCGAGGCCGGTGAGCGACAGCGTGTCCACCTTGCGCGGCTGCGTGGGGTCGGAGATGTCCACGCGCGCCACGGCGTTGCCGTGCTGGAAGTTGGAGCTGCCGGTGCCGAAGAGCGGGATGTAGAGCAGGTCGCCGAAGCGCGCGAGCGCCTGCGGGCTGGTGTTCGGGCCGAGGTTCAACTGCCCCACGGTGCGCAGGCCCAGGCCGTTGCCGTGGGACGGGCCGTCACGGCGGAGCACCTGGAGCGTGTTGTTGACCGAGTCGATGACGTACACGTGGGGCGGGTCCACGAGGATGTCATTGGGGGAGCCGGACACGACGCCCAGAGAGTCCTCCTCGACGAGCGCGCCCAGGTTGCCGCCGGGGGCCTGGAGCAGCTTGCCGTTGGTCATGTCCGCGCCGAGCACGAAGCCATCCCAGGACGCGAGCGCCTGGATGCCCGCGCCGAACTCACGGCGAGGTCCGAGCTGGTCCGTCCCGGCCTGGAGGCCCACGAGCTGCCCGTTGGTGAAGCACGCGGCCACGACGTCGTAGGTGCAACGTCCCGCGCGGCAGGACTGCGCGTCGGGGCACACATTGCCGCAGGCGCCGCAGTGGAGCGCATCCGACTGGCCGTCCACGCACGCGCCGGAGCAGCGCAGCAGCCCTTCGGAGCAGCCCTCGCGACAGGTGCCGGACTCGCAGACCTGTCCGGCGGCACAGGCCGAGCCACATGCGCCGCAGTGGGCGACGTCCGTCGCGGTGTCCACGCAGGCGCCGTTGCAGGACTCGGTGCCCGCGCGGCAACCACAGGCGCCGTCCTGACAGACCTCGCCCGAGGAGCATGTGGTGCCACAGGCGCCGCAGTGCGAGGTGTCGCCGCGCGTGTCCACGCAGGCGCCCTCACAGACGACGAGGCCGGAGGTGCAGACCACACCCTCGTCGGGACAGCCCGTGAGCACGAGCGCCGAGGCACAGAGCAGCGACAGGACGAGCCGCCTGGGCGCTATGAAGGAATGAGCAGGAAGCATCGAGTCCTCAGGAAGGGGATGGCAGGCGCGGCATCACCGCGAACGACCGGTGCAAGGGAGGGCGGACGCATGCGACGTGCGCTTCGCGAGAGCGCAAGCTCCGGCGGACAAACCAGGCGCGGAGAACGGACGCGTGCGGCGCGCGCTTCGCGAGAGCGCAAGCTCCAGCGGGCAAACCAGGCGCGGAGAACGGACGCGTGCGGTGCGCGCTTCGCGAGACCACTGTGCCGTAACGAGGCAATCGCGAGATGCGTGCGCGAGCGCATGCGACACGTGCCTCGCGAGCAAGCAGGCCCCGGCGCGAGTCGTCCGACCCCTCGGAGAGAGAGGAACGCACATACCTCGGCGACAACGCGACGCCACCTCGCATGTCCTGCGCACGCGCCCCGCGTCGGCGCGGATGCTCGGGTCTCACGGAGTGCGCGGTGCATTCGAGCCCTCGGGAGCAGACGAAACCGGCTCGAGCGACACCGCGAGCGTCGCGTACGCCGCGCGCCCGGGCAGTGGGAAGCCGGTGAAGTCCTGCACTCGCGCGTCGAGCAGGTTCTTCACCTCGACCGACAGCGTCACCTCGGGCCTGTGCAGGAAGGTGCTGGAGGCCCCCACGCTCCACAGCGTGCGAGATGGCAACGAGCGCGTGCCCGTGCGGTTGACGAACTGCGACGCCTGATACAGCACCTCGGTGCGAGCGTTGAGCCACTCCGGCCCCGCGCGCACGCGCCCCACCCACTTGTGTCGCGGGCGATTGGGCAGGTCCTGGTTGAAGTAGCGCGGGTCTCCGAAGCGGTTCTGCGTGCGCAGCCACGTATAGCCACCGCTCGCCGACAGCCACGAGAACAGCCGCGCCTCCGCCTCCAGCTCCGCACCCCACACCCGCGCGGCGTCGAAGTTGTACGGCCGCGCCATCATCGGTGGATACAGCTCGTACGCGATGAGGTCCTCGTACAGCGCCGCGAAGCCGCCCGCCGTCATGCTCCACCGCGGAGCCCCCGCCACCGTCGCCTGGGAGTCCCAGACCACCGCCGCGTCCGCGTAGAGCGCCCGCTCGGGCCTCAACCCCGGATTGGGCAACAACGTCCCCTGCCGGATGTACAGCTCCAGGAACGACGGCGCGCGATGCGACTGTCCCGCGTTCGCCCGAAGCCCCACGCCTCCGCCCAACGACAACCACGCGCCGACCTTCGGCGAGAACAGCCAGTAGGGCCCCACCCGCTCGAACCGCAGCGACGGCACGACGCTCAACACGTCAGCCACCAGCGCCCACTCGTCCATCACCATGACACTGCCGCGCCACCAGCTCGCGGACTGCGCGCCCCTCGCCTGGGTGACCTGCTCACCCGACGACGCCACCGTGGCCGTCAGCGCATGCC
>NZ_SRLW01000266.1:0-13717 GCF_006518215.1 Myxococcus sp. AB025B | reverse complement strand
GTCGTCTCCGCGCTCATGGGGGCGAGGGGGCCTGGAGGGAGGCGAGGATTTCGCGCGCCGTCTCCACCTTGATGTTGCCGCGCTCCATCAGCAGCCGGACCACCTTCTCCACGTCCGCGCCGCGAGCGCCCGCCGTCACCGCGACGCACCGGGCGTGCATGGCCATGTGGCCCTTCTGGATGCCCACCGAGCCCAGCGCGCGCACCGCCGCCAGGTTCTGTGCCAGGCCCACCGCCGCGAACACCATGGCCAGCTCGCGCACGGTGCTCACGCCCAGCAGCTTCAGCCCCAGCTGCGCGCCGGGGTGCACCTTGATGGGGCCCCCCACCAGGCCCAGCGCCAGCGGCAGCTCGATGCGGCCCACCAGGTGCCCATCCTCCATCGTCCAGCTCGTCAGGGGCCCGTAGCGGCCCTCCCGGCATGCATAGGCGTGCGCGCCGGCTTCGATGGCGCGCCAGTCCTGCCCCGTGGCGATGGCCACCGCGTCGATGCCGTTCATCACGCCCTTGTTGTGCGTCGCGGCGCGGTAGGGGTCGGCCCGGGCGAAGCGACTCGCCTGGAGGATTCCCTCCGCGATGTCCTCGCCCGACATGCCCAGCCCCGACAGCGACGCCACGGGGAGGCGGCAGGAGGCCCGCGCCAGTCGCTGGTCGGCGAGGTTGGAGAGGATGCGCAGATACACCCGTCCCCCCGTCAGCTGCTCGGCGAGCGGCGCGATGCCCTCCGCCATGGTGTTGATGAGGTTGGCGCCCATGGCCTCCTGGGTGTCCACCAGCAGGTGGACGATGAGGAGCGGCTCCGCGTGGGGGCCCTCGGGCGCGGGGAGGATGCGGACCTGCAAATCACACGCGCCACCGCCGCGCTTCACGAGCGAGGGATGGAAGCTGTTGGCGAGCGCGAGCAGCTGCTCCCTCCCCGCGAGCAGCCGCGCGCGAGCGAGCTCCGGGTCGCCGTAGCCGGTCAGCTGCACCTGGCCAATCATCATCGAGGTGTTCGCCTCGGCGAGGAACCCGCCCGCATCGCGCACCAGCTTCGAGGCGAGGGACACCGCGGCGATGACGGACGGCTCCTCCACGACCATGGGCACCAGGTGGTCGCGCCCGTTGACGGTGAGGTTCAGCCCCAGGCCCAGGGGCAGGGCGAACACGCCGACGGCGTTCTCGATCATCTGGTTGACGACGTCGAGGTGCGGCGCGTCCAGCGCGCACAGCACGCGCAGCTCCTCGGGCGTGAGGTCTCCGCGCAGCGCCAGCTCGCGCCAGCGCTCCTCCATGCTGCGTTGGTGGAAGCCCGGCAGGCGAGAAGACCGCGTCGCCGATGGCACCTGCACCGACTCGTCGTTGACTTCCCCCATGCCCCCCCCTGTGGCGACCGCCATCGAGCACCATGGGAACTGGTGACGACCGGAGCGGTTGGGCAGGGCACCCAGTCCTTGGGGCCGCGTGGAATCCGGCAGTGGACTTGCGTGGCGAGGGCGATGCCGCGCCCGTCGCCCGCCTGCCCCTCCTCGTGGGGCGATGGCCGTGCTCAGTGGGCGAGCAGCAGCCACACTCCCACGGCCACCATCCATCCGAACACGAGCGCCTCCACCGCGCGCTGGATGAGCCCGCGCACCGGGGAGTCGAAGGACAGGCCCACCATGCCGAGCAGCACGAGCTTGCCCAGCACGCCCGTCACCGGGGTGAGCGAGGTGAGCGCCGGCACGTCCTCGAACACGCGCTCCAGTTCGATGAGCCCGCCGCCCGCGCCGAAGTAGCCCAGGCCCGCCACCAGGTTGTGCATCTGGTTCTTCCACGTGCCCCAGAACGGCGCGCCCGCGTCACAAGGGAACACGGCGGCGCCCACGTAGCTGACGCCCAGCAGCGACAGCAGCACGGCCCCGGTGCCCCCCTCGCCCTGGGCGGTGAGGTACGCGTGGAGCAGGGCGCAGAAACCCAGGACGGCCAGGCCCGCGGGCGCGAAGCCGAGCCACCCCACGCGGGCGGCCCCCGGGGCGCCCGTCTCACCCAGCTCGCTGAGGGTGTTCCTCACGTGGCTGTAGCCGGGCCTGTTCCGCGCGAACCAGAAGGGCGGCAGGACGCCGAGAGCCACGACGAGCAACGCGCTGGGGAGAATCCACGGGACCATTGAAGGAGTATCAAGGCGGCGGCGTCCCGGACGAAAGCCGGCGGGGGTAGACCGGTGCCTGGGGCGTTGTCAGATTGCGCGGGAACCTCATCGAGCGGAGGGCGTCATGGCGCACCGCAGTCGTCTCTCGGGCCTCATCATCGATTGCGAGACGGGGGAGCTGCTCTCCGCCGCCACCTTCTGGAGCCAGGCGCTGGGGCTCCCGGTGGGTGGGCACGAAGTCGGGGATACCTCCGGGTACGTGGGCCTCGAGGGCACTGCCGCGGGGCTGAGCGTCGGGCTGCAGCGGGTCACCCACCCCTCCCGTGTCCACCTGGACATCGAGGCGGATGACCAGGACGCCGAGGCCGCGCGCCTGGAGGCCTTGGGTGCGAAGCGCATCGGCTGGGTGAAGCGCTGGTGGGTCATGGAGGCGCCCACGGGCCATCGCTTCTGCATCGTGAAGATGGACAAACCCGACGAAGGTCCGCCGCCGAACGTCTGGACGTGAGGCGGGCTAGCGTCCTTCGTGGAGCCGCGCCCGGAGGCGCCGGAGCCCCTCGTCGATGCGCTCCACCGTCACGCCGCCGTAGCCCAGCACCCAGCCATGGCGGGTGGGGGCTCCCATGAAGTAGCGCGAGAGCGACTCCACGCCGACGCCCGCCGCGTGAGCCCTGGCGGTGAGCTCCTGCTCCAGCCGCGCGCCGCCCCGCGTGAAGGTGGCGCACAGGTGCAGACCGGCGACGGAGGGGAGCAGCTCGAGCGTGTCCGCGAAGTGGCGCGCGAGGCCCTCGGCCAGTCGGGTGTGTCGCTGCTCGTACTCGCGCCGCGTCTTGCGCAGGTGCCTTGCCAGCGCGCCCGTGTCGATGAAGCGCGCGAGCGCCCCCTGCGCGGGGAGCTGGCTGTGCCAGTCCGTCACCTGCTTGGCCAGCCGCAGCTCCCGCCGGAGCGAGGGCGGCGCGACGAGGAAGCCCAGCCGCAGCGAGGGCAGCAGCACCTTGGAGAACGAGCCGACGTAGAGCACCCGGCCCGAGCGGTCCAGGCCGTGGAGCGTCTCCAGCGGACGGCCGCCGAAGCGGAACTCGCTGTCGTAGTCGTCCTCGATGACCACCGCGTCGCGGCGCCGGGCCCAGTCGAGCAGCGCCTTGCGACGCGCCGGGGACATGACGATGCCCAGCGGGAACTGGTGGGACGGGGTGACGTAGACGGCGCGCGTGTCGTCCGGCAGGCGGCTCACGTCGAGCCCCTCCGCGTCCACGGGCACCGGCACCACGCTCGCGCCGAGCGACTGGAACAACGCGCGCGCGGGCGGGTAGCCGGGCTCCTCCATGGCGACGCAATCTCCGGGCTCGAGCAGCACCCGGCCGACCAGGTCCAGGGCCTGCTGCGCGCCGTGGGTGATGAGCACGTCGGACGCGTCCGCGGTGACGCCTCGCGAGACACCCACGTGGCGGGCCACCGCCTCGCGCAGCTCCGGATGGCCGGCCGGGTCCGCGTACGCGGGGCCCGCCGCGGAGGCGCGCCACTGTCGGGCCATGAGCCGGCGCCAGGCGTCGAAGGGGAACAGCGACGCATCCGGATGGCCCACCCGGAAGTCGTACGGCGTCTGGGGGACGGGCACGGGGGGCGCGGGCAGTCCGCGCCAGACCGCGCGAGGCCGCAACTTCACGCCCTGGGAGGCCCGCGCGCGCGCGCCGCGCTCCCGAGGTGCGTTCTGGATGAAGCTCCCGGCGCGACCCCGGCTCACGAGCAGGCCCTCCGCCATCAACCACTCGTAGGCCACGCTCACCGTGTTGCGGGAGATGCCCAGCCGCCGGGCCAGCTCCCGCGAGGGGGGCACCTGCTCACCGTCCCGCAGCCGTCCGTCGAGGACCCGCGCTCGCAGGCCCCGGTAGACCTGCCCCGCGAGGTCCCTGCGCTCCGTCAGGTCGACATGCAGGTCCATGGCCCAGGCCTACCACGGATTGGCCCAATGAGATTCGTCGGTCCTGGCCCCGTGAGAGGGCCAGGGACGGGGCACCCTGTCGGCACTTCCTCAAGGAGACCGCATGAGCCCCACGCCTTCGTCCTCGTACGCCTCGCAGCCGGTCCACGCCGAGCGCATGCCCTGGATTCCCATGACCTCCCCGGGCCTCTCCTTCAAGCCGCTGCGCTTCTTCAAGGACGGCGCGGGCTGGATGTACCTCTTCCGCCTGGAGCCCGGCACCGTCATCCCCCCGCACCGCCACACCGGCGAGTCGCACGCCTTCAACCTCTCCGGCACCCGCGAGCTGCTGGACACGGGCGAGGTGATGGGCCCGGGGGGCTACGTCTACGAGCCGGCCGGCAACGTCGACAGCTGGCGGGTGACGGGCCCCGAGCCGCTCGTGCTGCTCATCCACACGCGCGGCGGCGTGGAGTACCTGACGGCGGACGGCCAGGTCTCGCGGCACGTCACGCCCGCGGACCGGCTGGAGTCCTACCGCCAGTGGTGCGCGGCGAACGGCCAGCCGTTCCTGGCCACCCTGGAGTGACAGCGGGGGACAACCCAGGGGAGCGGGGTGACGGGCGCTCCCGTGGGGGTGGGCGTGGGAGCGTGCTCCCTCTCGCCGGTGACTCGGGGGCTACTCGAAACAGCTGTTCGCGATCTCGCGCAGCTCGACGATGCCCCAGTCGCTCATGGGACACATGTGGGCATATTCGAGCGCCTCGTCGCGGCTCTTGCAGTTGAGCAGGAAGAAGCCGCCGATGATCTCCTTCGACTCGGTGAAGGGGCCATCGCTCACGGTCCGCCGCCCATGGATGCTCTCGATGCGGATGGCGTTGTCGTCCGGCTTGAGGGCCTCTCCGGCGACGAGCACGCCCTTGTCCTGGAGCGTCTTCTGGAAGGCCATCATCCGTGCGTAGGCCTTCTGGCCCTCCTCGAGCGGCCGCTCCTGTCGCTTCCCGGGTGCCTCCATCATCAGCAGCATGAAAGACATCGCGCTCCCTCCTTTTTGGGGACGGCGATACTACGACGCGGCCGTGACACGCCGTCGAGGGGGCCCGGGGGGAGAGTTGCTCGGTCCTGGTCGCTCGCGAGCCAACGCCACGGTGTGATTTCCGCGCGGATGGACGGGCGCGCGCGGCGTGTCCGCTTTCCGACGGCTGTGGAATGCGCTCCGCACCATGGGTGAGGGTTGACCGCGCGCTTCGGAGAGGGGAGCTTGCGGTGCGATGAGCGCCGGCCCCGACCTGTTCTCCGCCTCCGTGGATGTGAACCGCTTCGCGCCGCTCGCCGAGCGGATGCGGCCGCGCACGCCCGACGAGTTCATCGGACAGGCGCACCTGCTGGGCCCCGGAGGTCCGCTGCGCGGGCTGATGGAGCGCAAGCAGCTGGTGTCCTCCCTCTTCTGGGGCCCGCCCGGGGTGGGCAAGACGACGCTGGCGCGGATGCTGGCGGCCAACGTGGACGCGGAGCTGGTCATCCTGTCGGCGGTGTCGGACGGAATCCCGCGCATCCGCGAGGTGGTGGCCGAGGCCGAGCGCGCGCGCAACCAGTACTCGCGCCGCACGGTGCTCTTCGTGGACGAGATCCACCGCTGGGCGAAGAACGTCCAGGAGCAGGCGCTGCCCCACGTGGAGAGCGGGCTGTTCATCCTGCTGGGCGCCACGACGGAGAACGTCAGCTTCGAGGTGCGGCCCGCGCTCGTCAGCCGGTGTCGCGTCTTCCAGCTCCAGGAGCTGACGCTCGCGGACATCCAGGGCGCGCTGCGCCGGGCGCTCACCGACGAGAAGCGCGGGCTGGGCAAGCGCCGGCTGACGGTGGGGGAAGAGGCCCTGGCGCTGCTCGCGCGGGGCGGCGCGGGGGACGTGCGCAAGGCGCTGGGCGCGCTGGAGATGGCGGCGGGGCTGACGGCCGACGGCGGCGAAATCACCGTGGACGTCGCGCGCGAGTCGGTGGGCGTGGGCCTGTCGCGCCACGACAAGGACGGGGACCAGCACTTCGACCTGCTCAGCGCGCTGCAGAAGTCCTGTCGGGGCTCCAACGCGCAGGGCGCCATCTTCTGGGCCGCGAAGCTCTTGCAGACCGGCGACGTGGTGTCGCTGTGGCGCAGGCTCAAGGTCATCGCGGTGGAGGACGTGGGCATGGCCATGCCGGAGGCCATCACCATCGTCCGCGCGTGCGAGGAGGGCTTCCACTCCACGGGCATGCCGGAGGGCCGGCTGTTCGTCGCGCACGCCGTCATCACCCTGGCCACGGCGCGCAAGAGCAACCGCGCCTATGCCGCCATGAACGCGGCGCTGGAGGCGCTGGAGGCGCACCCCAACGTCGGGCCGCCGTTGAACCTGCGCAACGCGCCCACGGACCTGCTCAAGGAGCTGGGGCACGGCAAGGGCTACCAGCCGCCGTGGGACTTCAAGGACCACTACGCGCCGGGACAGACGTACCTGCCCCCGCCGCTGGAGCGCGCCGTGTTCTACCGCCCGAGCAAGGAGGGCTACGAGGCGGAGGTCCACGAGCGCATGACGCACTGGTGGCGCGAGGACAAGGCGAGCAAGGGCGAGTAGGGCGCTCCGGCCCATGTGGGCCTCCCCCTCCACCCAGGCGACATCCTCGCCCTCGGCCGACACGCGACGCGCGCGTCGACCTTGCATCGTGAAGCGGGGGTGCTCTAGTCCGCGCCGTGACGTCCCCCGAGAAACACCGCGCCATCGAAGCCGTGTGGCGGATTGAATCCGCGCGCCTCATCGCGGGCCTGACGCGCATGGTGCGCGACGTCGGGCTCGCGGAGGAGCTCGCGCAGGATGCCCTGGTCGCGGCGATGGAGCGCTGGCCCGACAGCGGCATCCCGGACAACCCGGGCGCGTGGCTGATGGCGACCGCCAAGCGCCGCGCCATCGACGAGCTGCGCCGGGGCAAGCGCGTCGAGCGCAAGCACGAGGAGCTGGGACACGAGCTCGAGTCCGACCAGGCCCACGGGCAGCCGGACCTGGACACGGCGCTCGACAACGACGTGGGCGATGACCTGCTGCGGCTGATGTTCATCGCCTGCCACCCCATCCTCTCCACGGAGGCGCGCGTCGCGCTCACGCTCCGGCTGCTCGGTGGGTTGACGACGGAGGAGATCGCCCGCGCGTTCCTGGTCCCCGGGCCCACCGTCGCGCAGCGCATCGTGCGCGCCAAGCGCACGCTGTCCGAGGAGAAGGTGCCCTTCGAGCTGCCCCACGGCGAGGCGCTCGCGGCGCGGCTGTCGTCGGTGCTGGAGGTCATCTACCTCATCTTCAACGAGGGCTACTCCGCGACGGCGGGCGATGACTGGATGCGGCCGGAGCTGTGCGCGGACGCGCTGCGGCTGGGGCGCATCCTCGCCGAGCTGGCGCCCCTGGAGCCGGAGGTGCACGGCCTGGTCGCGCTGATGGAGATCCAGGCGTCGCGCTCGCGGGCGCGCGTGGGCCCCTCCGGGGAGCCGGTGCTGCTGCTCGAGCAGAACCGGGGCCTGTGGGACCAGCTGCTGATTCGCCGCGGGCTCGCGGCGCTGGAACGGGCGGAGAAGCTGGGCGGCGCGCAGGGCCCGTACGCGCTGCAGGCCGCGCTCGCCGCCTGCCACGCGCGGGCCCGCACGGCGGAGGAGACGGACTGGGCGCGCATCGCGTCTCTGTATGGCGTGCTGGTGCGGCTGTCGCCCTCGCCGGTGGTGGAGCTCAACCGCGCGGTGGCCCTGTCGATGGCCTATGGCCCCGCGGCGGGCCTGGCGGTGGTCGACACGCTGACGTCGGAGCCCACGCTCGCGAACTACCACCTGCTGCCGAGCGTGCGCGGAGACCTGCTGCGCAAGCTGGGGCGCTTCGACGAGGCGCGCAAGGAGTTCGAGCGGGCGGCCTCGCTGACCCGGAATGCCCGCGAGCAGGCGCTGCTCCTGGAGCGCGCCCAGGACTGCTCCCGCCGCAGGGCGTGAGCGCGGGGTGGCAGTCCCGCGGGAATCTTCCGCGCTCCATGCAGCGCAAGCGTCGACCAGCGAGCGTCCGTGCTCGCGGCGAGGGACGGAGGCCGTGCCGGAGCACGCGCGCGGGGTGGACCCGCACCGGGATGGTCTACCCTGGGCGCATGTGCCGGAACATCAAGCCCCTCTTCAACTTCACCCCGCCCGCCACGGATGACGACATCCGCGCGGCGGCGCTCCAGTTCGTCCGGAAGATCGCCGGGACCCGCAAGCCGTCGAAGCAGAACACGGACGCGTTCGACGTCGCCGTCGAGGAGATCTACCAGAGCTCGAAGCGGATGCTGGACGGGCTGGTGGCCACGACGCCCCCCAGAGACAGGGTGCGGTTCGAGGCACTCAAGCGCCTGCGCTACAAGAAGGCCGCCGACGCGGGCTGACGCCCCGGGCGCTCCGAAGCGCTGACCGACTGTTCCCACGCAGTGCACACACGGCGCGCGGTGCCGAGGTGGCCCGTCGTGCCCTGGAGGTCGTCCGATGAAGCGGTCCCCGTGGTGGTCCGTCGTTGGCTGTCTCTCCTTGGTCCTGTCCCTCGGCGCGGGCTGTGGCGCCGAAGCTCCCCAGGACCCCCAGGCCCCGGAGCAATCCCGCGCGGCCCTGGCCTGCTCCACGCGCATCACCTACGGCGACCGCTGGATTCGTCCCGCCAACCATCCCAACCAATACGACGTGGCCTCGGACCTGGTGACGTGGGACGGCGCCTGCGTCAACGAGGGCTCCAACTCCTACGCCCTGCTCTCCAACGGCTGGAAGCCGTACTTCACCGGCAACAACGCCTGTGTCATCGCGCTGGACACGGACTGTCCCGGCGCCTCCGCGTGCGCGACGCGCGTCACCTACGGCCCGGCGTGGATCCACCCCGCGAACCACCCCGCCCAGCACGATGACACCGGCGGGCGCGTGTATTGGGATCGCGCCTGCGTGAATGCGTCACCCAACTCGTACGCGGTGCTGTCGAACGGGTGGGGGCCGTACTTCACGGGCACCAACGCCTGCGGCATGTCCTTCCGCTACACGGGCTGCGGCGGGCTCTACCAGAACCCCGTGGTGCCCACGGACTGCGCGGACCCGGGCGTCATCCACGACGGCACGCGCTACGTGGCGGCGTGCACCTCCGGCGGCGCGGCCAGCGCCTTCCCGCTGCGCGTCTCCACGGACCTGGTGACGTGGACGAGCGCCGGCTCCATCTTCCCCTCGGGCACACGGCCGTCCTGGGCCACCGGAGACTTCTGGGCGCCCGAAATCCACCGCGTGGGTGGCCGCTTCATCGCGTACTACACGGCGCGGCACTCCAGCGGGAAGCTGGCCATCGGCGCCGCCACGGCCACGAGCGCGCTCGGTCCCTTCACCGATTTGGGCCGGCCCCTCATCCTGGACGCCGGCATGGGGATGATCGACGCGACGTTCTTCGCGGACGCCGCGGGCACGGGCTACCTGGTGTGGAAGGCGGACGGCAACGCGGTGGGCCAGCCCACGCCCATCTACGGGCAGGCGCTCTCCGCGGACGGCCTGTCGCTGGTGGGCACGCGCCGCACGCTCATCACCAACAACCTGGGCTGGGAGGGCGGCGTGGTGGAGGCGCCGTGGGTCGTCGCGCGCGGCGGCTACTACTACCTCTTCTACAGTGGTAACGCGTACTACAACAGCACCTACGCTGTCGGAGTGGCGCGGGCCACGAGCCCCCTGGGGCCTTACACCAAGGCGGGCGCGCCGATTCTCGCGACGGGCGGAGGCTGGGTGGGGCCGGGCCACAACTCGGTGGTCAACGGGCCGGGCGGAGGCACGTACATGGTCTACCACGCCTGGAACAGCGCCCACACCGCGCGGGTCATGCTGGTGGACGCCATCACGTGGCCCAACGGCTGGCCCGCGGTGCCGGAGGCGCCCTCGGCCGGCTCGCGTCCCCGGCCGTAGCGCGTGAGGGCCTCGGGGGCACGGGGTTTGTCCGTGCCCCCGGGGGACGTCAGGGCGTTCCGGTGGACGCCTGGAGCGAGGGCTCCGGCGCCTCGGACTTCTGCGGCCCCAGGGCGGAGCGCTGGAACCAGCCGGCGAGCCCCAGCAGCACGAGCCCGGAGGTGCGCAGCGTGCGCAAGAGCTCCGCGCCCAGCGCCTCGTCACCGGGCAGGAGCGCCGCCAGCCACACGCGCGCGTCGTAGAGCAGCCACGTGGCGCCCGACAGGCCCATGGCCCACCACACCCAGGCGAGCCTGCCTCCGCGCAGCATGTACGCGACGCGCAGGATGGGGGCGACCAGGAAGATGGTCGTCATGTCCGCCAGCGTGGAGGCCAGGCTGATGACGACCGACGGCGCCGGGCTCTGGCCGGACACGAGATTTCGCACCTCGGTGACCAGCGACGGCACGCCGACGGCCAGCGCCGCCAGCGCCGTCACCGCCCACAGCGCGCGCGAGCGCGGGCTGGACGGAGGCTGCAGCCCGGACTGCTGATAGGTCATGGCCAGGAGGACGAGCGCGTACGTGGTGGCGATGTTGGCCAGCACGACGACGACCATCCGGTACGGCAGCAGGGGGGACGCCGTGAAGGGGACGTCCGGCACGGTGTGCAGCCAGTAGCTGCGCATGGCCGCGCTGACCAGCGACAGCACGGCCCCCGCCGTGAGCCCGCCCCAGACCTTGCGCAGGTAGTCGCCGGAGACGAACGCGCTGGCCGCCGCGAGCGTGCCGCCCACGGCGAGCAGCCCGCTCAACCAGCCGGCCACGTCGTGCACCAGTCCCAGCTTCGCGGGCTCGGAGCTGGCCACCGCGAACAGGTGCGCGGCCTGGAGCACCACGACGGCGCCGAACCAGGGCGCCACGGACGAGGAACGCGAGGACGCCGTCATCGCGCCTTCTCCAGCGACGTGGCGATTTCCGCGAGGATGACCTTGGCGTGCAGCGCGCCAATGAAGGTGTTGAGCATCGGCTTGAGGCCTTCGAGCAGTTGCGGGAGGTCCTGGGGGGTGACCTGCTCGGGCGGACGCTTGAGGGCGCGCAACGCGGCCGTATGGATGGCCATCTTGGCGGTGAAGCCTCCGAGCAGGGGTTCGAGGTGACGCACGAGGATGTCGTGCCAGCCGGCGGGGGCGGTCTGGGAGGACGGGTTCAGAATCGCGAACACTCCTGTTGGGGTGCCCCACGCTAGAGCGATTTCTCAAGACATACGAGAGGCCCGTCCGTCCCTCGCGTCGATTGCCGCTCGTTCTGCAAGGAATTCCGGGAGGCCCTGTCTTTGTCGCCACGACAGGTGTAGGGGCCGGTGACGCGGCGTGCAGCATGCCCGGCCGCCGGGCGAGCAGGTGCGCCGGCGGCGGGCTTCATCCAATGGGTATCAGGCCTTGATGTAGCGCTCGAACACGGCGCCGAAGTCCTTCACCCAGTACTTCTGCTGGGCGCCGGTGAGCCAGGCGAAGGCGGCCTGGTTGAGCTCCTTGAAGGACTCGACGACGGGCGCGCCGCCGGACGAGCCGCGGCCGAGCGTGGTGGAGGCGACGTCCAGGCTCGTCTTGGCGTGGGCGAGCGACAGCTCGTTCTCGTGCTGTATCTCCGAGATGCGGAACAGCGCCTTGTAGAGGTCCTTCACCTGCTCCAACTGCTTCTTGTGCACGTCGATGGAGTAGTCGCGGTTGCCCAGGCGGAACTTGATCTCCACGTCCATGTCGATGGTGCCGGCCGTCTCCAGCATGACGTTGGAGATGGGGTTGGCGGCGTACGTGAAGCGACGCAGCATGCGCTTCTTGCTGGCGGCGCTGGTGCCGTCCAGGTGGATGAGCGCCCGGTTCGTGAAGCAGTACTCGTCGGACTTGGACTTGATGAGGAAGAAGATCTTCTCCTGGTCCTCGTGATTCACATAGTCATCCGCGTCGACCTTGTCGTAGTCGGCCGGAGCGATGACCGAGCCGACGTCACTGAGGCCGAGTGCGTCCGCGGCGAGCTTCCCGAACATGCTGTGTCTCCCTGTGTGTACCGCCGGGCCCCCAAGGCCCGGCGGGAGCATAGGGGAGAGCCCCTCACAGGTCGAAGCGAATCCCTTGGGCCAGCGGCAGCGCGTCCGAGTAGTTCAGCGTGTTGGTCTGCCGCCGCATATAGGCCTTCCACGCGTCGGAGCCAGACTCGCGGCCGCCGCCGGTGTCCTTTTCCCCCCCGAAGGCGCCGCCAATCTCCGCGCCGGACGTGCCGATGTTGACGTTGGCGATGCCGCAGTCGGAGCCGGAGGCGGACAGGAAGCGCTCGGCGACCTGCAAATCCCGGGTGAACACCGATGACGACAGGCCCTGGGGCACGCCGTTCTGGATGACGATGGCGTCCTCGAGCGTGCGGTAGGGCATGACGTAGAGGATGGGCGCGAAGGTCTCCTCCTGGACCCACGCGTCGGTGGGCTCCACGTTGGTGACCAGCGTGGGCTGCACGTAGTGGCCGGGGCGCTCCAGCGCCTTGCCGCCGCTCACCACGCGGGCCCCCGCGGCGCGCGCCTTCTCGAGCGTGGCCTCGAAGCGCTGCACCGCGGCCCGGTCGATGAGCGGGCCCATCAGCGTGCCGGCCTCCAGCGGGTCTCCGATGCGCTTCTCCACCTGGGCGTAGGCGCTGGCGAGCTTGTTCAGCACGTCGTCGACGATGGACTCGTGGACGATGAGCCGGCGGGTGGTGGTGCAGCGCTGGCCCGCGGTGCCCACCGCGCCGAAGACGATGGCGGGGATGGCCAGCTTCAGGTCCGCGGTGGCGTCCACGATGATGGCGTTGTTGCCACCCAGCTCCAGCAGGCTGCGGCCCAGTCGCTGCGCGACGCGCACGCCCACCTGACGCCCGACGGCGGACGAGCCGGTGAAGCTCACCAGCGCGACGCGCGCATCGTCCACCAGCCGCTCGGCGCGCGCGGTGCCCGCGGCGTTGAGCAGGAAGAACACCTCCGGGAAGCCGCCGGCCTTCAGCGCCTGGTTGCAGATGCGCGTGGCGGCGATGGACGTCAGCGGCGTCTTGGGGGAGGGCTTCCAGATGGACACGTCGCCGCACACCGCGGCGATGAACGCGTTCCAGGACCAGACGGCCACCGGGAAGTTGAAGGCGCTGATGATGCCGACCAGGCCCAGCGGGTGCCACTGCTCGTACATCCGGTGGCCGGGGCGCTCGGAGTGCATCGTCAGGCCGTAGAGCATGCGCGACTGGCCGACGGCGAAGTCGGCGATGTCGATCATCTCCTGCACCTCGCCGTCGCCCTCCGCCTTCACCTTGCCCATCTCCAGCGACACGAGCGAGCCGAGCGCGTCCTTGTGACGGCGCAGCGCCTCGCCGCACAGGCGGATGGCCTCGCCCCGACGCGGCGCGGGCAGGGCCCTCCAGGCGACGAAGGCCTGGGCCGCCGCGTGCATCATCCGCTCGTACTCGTCCGCCGTCGCCGACGACACGGTGGCGAGCTGCTGTCCGTTGGAGGGATTGAAGACCTCCAGCAAGGGCTCGGAGCGGGAGTCCGCCCACTCTCCGTTGCCGAGGTAGCTGCCGGGGTTGTGCTCGCCGAGGCCGAGCGCGTCGAGAATGGGATGGAGCATGGCGTTCGGGGGTGCTTACAACGTCGGGGGCTTCGTGGCGACCCGCGTCGGGGCGGGGCGTCCGGGCTGGGTCAGCAGCCAGTCCATGAAGGCGCGTGCCGCGGTGCGCAGT
>NZ_SRLW01000265.1:0-13733 GCF_006518215.1 Myxococcus sp. AB025B | reverse complement strand
CCTGGGAGTCGAGCGCCCCGCCCTCGACGGGGACCCGCGTGACGCGCCGCACGGAGGGTACGTGGGGGGAGGGCCTGTCTGGCAGCGCGCTTGACCCATGGAGAGGGCTCCCCTAGAAAACCGGGGCTTTGACTCGCAGCACCCCCTGTTGAGGAGGATTGCTCCGCATGCGACGCCTTGCCCCGATGCTGCTCGCCGCGCTCGCCGTCTTGGCGGCCGCCTGCGAGAAGAAGACGCAGCCCACCCCTTCCGGTGAGGCCGGCACGCAGGCCGCGCAGGGACAGGCCCCAAGCCCCGGCGGCGGCACGCCCGCGGGCGCGGACACCATCCTGCTGGGCCAGGTGGGCGCGCTCACCGGCGGCCAGGCGACGTTCGGCATCTCCACGCGCAACGGCATCGAGCTGGCGCTCAAGGAGGCCAACGCCGCCGGCGGCGTGAACGGCAAGAAGCTGGCGATCCGCGTCTACGACAACCAGAGCAAGCCGGAGGAGGCCGCGCAGGCCGCCACCCGCCTGATTACGCAGGACAAGGTGGTGCTCATCCTGGGCGACGTGGCCTCGTCCAACTCGCTGGCCATGGCGGAGAAGGCGCAGGCGGCGGGCGTGCCCATGATTACCCCTTCGTCCACCAACACCACGGTGACAGAGAAGGGCGACTACATCTTCCGCGTGTGCTTCATCGACCCGTTCCAGGGCTTCGTGATGGCGAAGTTCGCCCGCGACGACCTGAAGCTCGGCAAGGTGGCGGTGCTGCAGGACAACAAGAGCGCCTACTCCATCGACCTGTCGGGCGTCTTCACCCGCAAGTTCACGGAGATGGGCGGGAAGATCGCCACCACGGAGAGCTACAGCCAGGGCGACACCGACTACCGCGCGCAGCTGACCGCCATCAAGAAGACGCAGCCGGACGGCATCTACGTGCCGGGCTACTACAGCGAGGTGGGCGTCATCGCCCGCCAGGCGCGCGAGGTGGGCCTCAAGGTGCCCCTGATGGGCGGCGACGGCTGGGACTCCGAGAAGCTCTTCGAGCTGGGCGGCAGCGCCATCACCGGCAGCTACTTCTCCAACCACTACTCGCCGGACAACCCGGACCCCCGCGTGCAGAAGTTCATCGCGGACTACAAGGCGGCCTACGGCGGCGTCCCGGACGCGCTCGCGGCGCTGGGCTACGACGCGGCCCGCGTGGCGATTGAAGCGCTCAAGCGCGCCAAGGACCTGAGCGGCCCGTCCGTGCGCGACGCGATTGCCCAGACCAAGGACTTCCCGGGCGTGGCGGGCACCGTCACCCTGGATGAGAAGCGCAACGCCGTGAAGTCCGCCGTCGTCCTCAAGGTCGGGGACGGCAAGACGCAGTACGTGACGACCATCAATCCCTAAATGGCGCAGCTCCTCCAGCACCTCATCAACGGCCTGGCCGCCGGCACCATCTACGCGCTCGTCGCGCTCGGCTACACGATGGTGTACGGCGTCCTCAAGCTCATCAACTTCGCCCACGGCGACGTCATGATGGTCGGCGTCTACATGGGCTACGCCACCGCGTTCGCCATCGGACGCGAGGCGCGCGGCTCGTTCCTGGGCATCGCCGCTGTCTTCGCGGTGGCCATGCTGGGCTGCGCGCTCATGGGCTTCCTCATCGAGCGCTTCGCCTACCGGCCCCTGCGCGAGAAGCCCCGGCTGACGGCGCTCATCACCGCCATCGGCATCTCGTTTGCCCTGTCCTACGGCTTCCAGCTGGACATCGGCTTCCTGCCGGGCGCCAGCCCCCGCGCGTTCCCCGAAATCATCGAGCCCACCGAGTGGCTCATCATCGGGGACCGCGACGTCGTGGTGTGGAACTGGCAGGTCATCAGCTTCCTCATCGCCGTGGGCCTGATGGTGGGCCTGCAGTACCTGGTGTTCGGCACGCGCTTCGGCCGGGCCATGCGCGCGGTGTCCTGGGACCACCGGGTGGCGGCGCTGATGGGCATCCCCACCGACCGGGTCATCGCGCTGACGTTCATGCTCAGCAGCGGCCTGGCCGCGGGCGCGGGCCTGCTCTACGCCATCAAGGACACGTCGGTGAGCCCGCTGATGGGCCTGTACGTGGGCCTCAAGGCCTTCGTCGCGGCGGTCATCGGCGGCATCGGCCACGTGCCGGGCGCGGTGGTGGGCGCGCTGGTGCTGGGGCTGGTGGAGGAGTTCGTCGTGGGCTACGCGGCCAGCACCTGGCGCGACGCGGTGGCCTTCGGCTTCCTCATCCTGGTGCTGCTCGTGAAGCCCGGTGGCCTGTTCGGCCGGGTCGCCGCGGAGAAGGTCTGATGGAGACCCCCGCGCTCCCCATCCCCGAGGCCCGCACGCTCGTGCCGCCCTCGCTGCGTGGCGTGCTGCCGTTGCTCGTCGCCATCCCCACGCTGGTGCTGTTCCAGTGGGCGCTGAGCGGCTCCGACTTCGCCACGTACCTGCTGTCCGTCGTCGGCGTGAACATCATCCTCGCGGTGAGCCTCAACATCGTGAACGGGATGACGGGGCAGTTCTCCATCGGCCACGCGGGCTTCATGGCCGTGGGCGCGTACATCGCCGGGTACTGCTCGCTGCAGCTCAAGGAGGTGGCGCTGTCCTTCCTCCCCGTGGCGGCCAGCGACCAGGTGCTCTTCACCGTGGCGCTGCTGGCCGGCGGCGTCGCGGCGGCGGCGTGCGGCTTCCTGGTGGGCCTGCCGTCCCTGCGGCTGCGCGGTGACTACCTGGCCATCGTCACGCTGGGCTTCGGCGAAATCATCCGCGTCGTGGTGCAGAACACGGACGCGTTCGGCCGCGCGCTGGGCCTGTCGGGCATCCCCCAGTACTCGAGCCCCGGCATGGTGTTCTTCTGGGTGTTCCTGGTGGTGCTGGCCGCGCGCCGCATCGCCGGCTCCAGCCACGGCCGCAGCCTGTGGGCCATCCGCGAGGACGAGGTGGCCGCCGAGGCCATGGGCGTGGACACCACCGGCTACAAGGTGCGCGCGTTCGTCTTCTCGTCGTTCTTCGCGGGCATCGCCGGCGGCCTGTTCGCCCACTTCGTGCCCATCATCAACCCCGGCTCCTTCACCTTCGTGCGCTCGATGGAAATCGTCGTCATGGTGGTGCTGGGCGGCCTGGGCTCCACCACGGGCGCCTTCGTCGCGGCCATCTTCCTGACGCTCTTGCCCGAAGGCATGCGCTCCCTGTTCGGCGCGCTGGGCACCGAGGGCAGCCTGGCGCAGCGGGTGGACCAGATTCGCATGCCCATCTACGGCCTGTTGCTCGTCGTCTTGATGCTCGCCCGGCCCCAGGGCCTGTTCGGCACGAAGGAACTCTGGGACGTGCTGCCACGGTGGCTGCCCCGCAAGCGCCGGGGGCTGGCGTGAGCGCGAACGTGACGGCCCTCTCCTCCACGTCCCCCGAGCCCGTGCTGGTGGCGGACGGCGTGAGCATCCAGTTCGGCGGCCTCAAGGCGCTCACCGACTTCCACCTGTCCATCCGGCAGGGGGACCTGCTGGGCCTCATCGGCCCCAACGGCGCGGGCAAGTCCACCGCGTTCAACGTGCTGACGGGCGTCTACCAGCCCACCCAGGGTGCGGTGCGGGTGGGCGGCACGCAGGTCAACGGGCGCAAGCCGCATCAAATCAACCTGCTGGGCGTGGCGCGCACCTTCCAGAACATCCGCCTGTTCCGCGCGCTCTCCGCGCTGGACAACGTGAAGGTGGCCTGCCGCGCTCAGACGGCGCTGCACCAATCCCACATCAGCGTGGGCTCCAAGCTGCGCAACGCGGCCCACAACTACGCGGACTGGTGGCGCTCGCTCTTGCTCACCCCAAGCTTCCAGCGCGAGGAGCGGCGGCTGACCGAGCAGGCCGAGCACCTGCTGGAGGTCATGGGCCTGTCGCACCGCCGCGACGAGGAGGCGCGAAACCTCCCCTACGGTGAGCAGCGCCGGCTGGAGATTGCCCGCGCCCTGGGCAGCCAGCCCCGGGTGCTGCTGCTCGACGAGCCCGCCGCCGGCATGAACACGCGCGAGAAGGCGGACCTGATGGTGCTCATCCGCAAGCTGCGCGACGACTTCAAGCTGGGCGTGCTGGTCATCGAGCACGACATGAAGCTGGTGATGGGCATCTGCGAGCGCATCACCGTGCTGGACCACGGCGAGACCATCGCGCGCGGGGCGCCCGCCGAGGTGCGCAGCGACCGCAAGGTCATCGAGGCGTACCTGGGCGACAGCTACCTGGAGAGTCACGGAGGCGCGGCGTGAGCGAGGCGCAGGTGAAGACGCTGGGTGAGCGCCAGGCCTTCGCGCCGCTCCTGACGGTGGAGGGCATCAAGGTCCACTACGGCGCCATCCAGGCCCTGAAGGGCGTGTCGCTGACGGTGGGCAAGGGTGAAGTCGTCGCCCTCATCGGCGCCAACGGCGCGGGCAAGACGAGCACCCTGCGCGCGGTGAGCGGCATGCTCAAGGCCAGCGCCGGGAAGATTCGCTTCGGCGGCCAGGACACCACCCACCTCAAGGCGCACCAGCTGGTGCCCCGGGGCATGGCGCACGCGCCGGAGGGGCGGGGCATCTTCCCCAACATGTCCGTGCTGGAGAACCTGGAGCTGGGCGCCTACCTGCGCCGCGACACCTCGGAGGTGAAGGCGGACATGGAGAAGAGCTTCACGCTCTTCCCCGTGCTCAAGGAGCGGCGCACCCAGATGGCCGGCACGCTGTCCGGCGGCGAGCAGCAGATGCTGGCCATCGCCCGCGCGCTGCTCAGCCGGCCCCAGCTGCTCTTGTTGGACGAGCCCTCGCTGGGCCTCGCCCCGCAGGTGACGGAGACCATCTTCCGCACCCTGCGCGAGGTGAACCAGACGGGCGTCAGCGTGCTGCTGGTGGAGCAGAACGCCCACCTGGCGCTCAACTGCGCCCACTACGGCTACGTGCTGGAGACGGGCGAGGTGGCGATGGCGGGCCCCGGCAAGGCGCTCCTGGAGAGCGCGGAGGTGCGCCGCGCCTACCTGGGTGAATAGCTTCCGGAGGCCGATTTTCAGCCTCCGGAGCGTCCCCTTCCGTCCTGCCGCCGACGCTTCTGGGGTGTGCGTGACACCTGGAAACTGGCGGCCGTCCCAATCTCGGGTAGTCAGAAGTCGAGCAGTTCTATTAGCGTCGTCCGACGCACCGCGTTCATCTCCCACACCAAATTTCAGGAAGCGCGCCCATGCCTTCGTTGTCTCGCCTCCTTGCCGCCCTTGCCACCCTGTCGCTGATTTCACTCGCGTGCGTCAGCGCCCAGAAGACCGACCCCAACCAGCAGGCGACCTCCACCATCGAGGAGCTGCCGAACGAGGGCGGTGAGTCGGGGGGCCAGCCGGCCGCCGCCGCGGGCCCGCAGCTGACCGAGGTGACGGCCGAAGAGGGCTTCACCGTGAAGATGCCGGGCCAGCCCCAGGTCCAGCGCCAGAAGGTGAACATCCCCGCGGGCGAGGTCTCCACGGCGGCGTACTCGCTGCAGACCGCCGAGGGCGTCATCTACTCCATCAGCACCGCGGACTACCCGGAGAAGGTCGTCGCGAGCCGTCCTCCCGAGGCGTTCCTCAACGAGGGCCGCGACGGCCTCACCAACCAGCTCAAGGGCACCGTCAGCAACGAGCAGGAGCTCACGCTGGATGGCTACCCCGGCAAGTCCTACACGGTGTCCTCGCCCAACGGCGAGGTGCGCGCGCGCAACTACCTGGTGGGCCCGCGCCTCTACACCATGCTGGTCCTCTACAACCCGAGCATCGGCGCGCCGGGCGCGGATGACTTCCTGGGCTCGCTGGGGCTGGTGAATCCTCCTCCGGCCATTCCGCGCGCGGGCGCGGCGGGCGCGGATGGTGGCGTGGGTGACGGTGGCACGGACCCGGACGCGGGCGCTGTCGAGGCCACGGCTCCGGACGCCGGTGCCCCGGATGCGGGCGCTCCCGCCCCCGCGAAGCGTCGTCGCGCCAAGTAGTCGGAGGGCTCGCCCCGGGCCGCGCTCCCTTCACCGGGGAGCGTGCAGCCGGCGACACGGGCCCCGTTGCTGTTCAACGGATGGGGGCCCGCACGCTGCGGGGTGACTTCCCTCGGTAGGTGTTCGCCCACATTCTCTCCTCGGATGTCCGGGGAGGGGATTCATGACAGGGCTTGCAGGGGCCTTGCTCGCCGCGGTGCTCGCGGCGGGTGGGACGGCGTTGGTGCCGGTGAGCGGGGGGAATGCCCTCACGCTCCCGGCGCAGCGCCACATCGTTCGAGTCGAGACAGGCAGTGGTCGTCCCGCGAGCCTGCTGGTGGCCATCCAGCACGGCAACGTGGAGTCGAAGGGGCTGGTGCTCTACCGCTCCGAGGACGCGCTGCGCACGGTGCGGCGGGTGGGGGACATCCAGCCGGATGCCACGCACGCGGACCGGGCGGAGCTGCTCGCGGTGGGGCGGGACGTGGCGCTCGTCTACTCCTACGAGGGGCCGCAGCTGGCGCCCTCGAGCCGGCACGACGTCTGGTTCCAGTGGTGGCGCTACCAGTCCGGCGCGGACACGTGGGCGCCGGAGCCCGCGGTGCGGGTGATGAACGCGGACGCGAGCACGGGCTACTCGCGGGCGCTGCTCGCGCGGGACTCGAAGGGGCGGCTGTGGGTGCAGGCCTTCCGGCTGGAGTCCGACGGCGGCTCCACGGCGGTGGTGGCGGTGTCCACGGACGGGGGGCAGAGCTTCGGTGGGCACCAGGCGCTGGACAAGGTGAGAAGGCGCGGCGGAGGTCGGCTGCTGAGCGTGGGGACGCGGCTGGTCTTCGTCTACGCCATGCATGACGGCTTCGTGCCCACGCGGATGCGCGTGCGTGACGACGAGGACCCGACGGGCACCTGGGCGCCCGTGCGCGAGGCGTTCTCCGACGGCATCTACCATGGCGCGGCGCTGAGCGCGGTGGCGGATGGCCGGGGCGGCATGCACCTGGTCTACAAGGACGAGCAGGAGCGGCTGTACTACCGGCGCTTCGACGGGACGTCCTTCGGGCCGCGCACGCTGGTGGAGGGCACGTCGGACTGGGCCATCCAGGCCGCGGTCACCCGCGTGGGGGACTCGCTCTACATCTTCTACAACCGCATGCGCGTGCTCAACGCGCACTACGAGCTGCGCGCGAGGGTGCTCGCGCCGGACGGCACGCTGGGCGGCGCGGTGACGCTGGATGGGGACGCGACGTTCAAGGGCTACCCCAACGCGGTGGACGTGCTGCCCCAGGACAGCGCGGAGGTGCCGTGCCTGTATGGCGAGGCGCCGGACGCGAGCTCTCGGGGCACGGTGTCGCGGGTGGCGTGGGTGCGGGACGAGGAGCCGCCGGGGGAGGGGCCGTTCTCGCTCGACGTGGTGCGCTCCTCCTCCAGTCACGAACTGCTCGCGGTGGATGGGGCGGGCACGCTGTACGGGCTCGCGGTGGGGGGCGAGCGCTCGCGGCTGATGGCGAGCACGGATGGGGGCGTGAGCTTCTCCGCGCGGAGTCAGGACAGCGGCAACCTGTGGACGATGGCGGCGATGTCGAACGGGACGCTGCTGGCGGTGGTCAGTCACAGCGGCGCGTACTTCCTGAAGCGCTCGACGGATGGCGGACGCACGTGGCGGGACGAGGTGAGCCTGGGCAGCTACCGGGCGATGGGGCCGCGCAGCTTCGCGCAGCTCGGGAGCACCTGGTTCTTCCTCGAGTATCAGACGTTCACCTCGTCCGCGGTGCCGGTGCGGCTGTGGGCGAGCATGGACAGCGGGGCGAGCTGGAGCGTGCGCTCGACGCTGACGGCGCACCGGCATGGCTATGCGCTGGTGGCGGACCCGGCGACGGGCGCGCTGTGGGCGATGATGGGCAGCAACAAGACGCAGGCGGCGGTGCTGCGCTCGACGGATGGCGGGCGGACGTGGACGTCGATGCTGCAGGGCTACGCGGCCAACGGCGTGGCGGGCGGAGTGCTGGCGGACGGCACGCTGCTGCTCGGACAGTCGACGCTCTTCGAGCCCGAGCATCCGAAGCTGCTGCGCGTGTCGCGCACGGGGCAGGTGAGCACGGTGTTCGAGCTGCCGGGGCCGGCGTACTCGCTGGCGGCGGCGCCCGGGGGCGGCTGGGTGCTGGGCACGGCGTGGTCCAGCGCCGGGGACGTGCACGCGGCGGGGGATGTCTTCGTGCGGCTGTTCACCAGCGGCGATGGGGCGACGTGGAGCGAGGCGCGGCGGTATGAGCGGCTGGGTGGCGCGGACCTGGCGCGCGCCGACGTGTGGGGCGTGTTGCCCTCCGGGGACCTGGTGGTGCGGGTGGAGAACGTGAGCGGCTTCGGGAGCGCGGGGACGGGCTTCCAGGTGCTGCGCATCCGACGCTGAGCCGAAGGCGTGAGGTGGGGCCCGAGTGCTCCACCTCACGGGGCTCCTCACGGCGCGCTCCGGGCGGGCTGCTGGGGCGTATCGAATCGCGAGGAAGCGCGGCACGGTGCACGTCGACGGTCTGTGTCACGCACCGAGGGGGGGCGTCGGTGCGAGCCTCGACTGCTGTCGGGGATTGCTCACTCCGGTGCACGTCGGTGTGCGAGCACGGGCCTTCGTCGTGGGTTACATCCTCCGGTGCGCGGCGTGGGCGCGTCACCGGGAGGACAGGCATGTGGGACCCGACGCAGTACACGCGCTTCCGTGATGAGCGGAAGCGTCCGTTCTTCGAGCTGCTGTCGCGCGTGGACGCGGAGTCTCCCTCGCACGTGGCGGACCTGGGCTGCGGGACGGGGGACCTCACGCGCGTGCTGTCGGAGCGCTGGCCCCAGGCCCGGGTGGTGGGCGTGGACTCCTCGGTGGAGATGGTCGAGGAGGCGCGCCGCCGTCCGGCCTCGGCCACCGTGCGCTTCCAGGTCGGTGACCTGGCGGACTGGCGTCCGGAGCAGCCGCTGGACGTGCTCGTGTCGAACGCGGCGCTGCACTGGCTGCCGGACCACGCGACGTTGATGGGGCGCCTGGTGGCGAAGCTGGCCCCGAGCGCCGTGCTGGCCTTCCAGGTCCCCGCCAACTTCGAGGCGCCCTCACATCGGCTCGTCGACGAGGTGCGCGCCCTGCCGCGCTTCGCCTCGAAGCTCGCGCCCGTGCGGCGCAGGCCCGTGGAGACGCTGGAGCGCTACGAGTCCCTGCTCTCCGACGCGGGCCTGTCCGTGGACGCGTGGGAGACCACGTACCTGCACCTGCTGCCGGGCGAGGACGCGGTGCTCCAGTGGCTGCTGGGCACGACGCTGCGCCCCGTGCTGGCGGCGCTGGGGGACGAGGAGGGCCGGGCCTTCGTGGAGGAGCTGCGGCCCCGGCTGCGTCAGGCGTACCCCGCGCATGCGCGGGGCACTCCGTTCCTGTTCACCCGCCGCTTCGTGGTGGCGCGGCGGGGTGGGTGACTCGAGCGGCTACGGCCACGCCGGCCAGCGGACGATGCGTCCATCGTTGCCCACCACCCACAGGTCATCCGGACCGGTGCCGGTGATGTCGTTGTAGCGCCTGTCTCCGGAGTGGACATTCGCCCACGCCTGGCCGTCGTAACGGTAGATGTGGCCGTTCGCGCACGTGGCGTAGGCGGAGCCCGCGCCGAAGGCGATGACGGACGTCAAGGCGTGGTTGCTGGGGAAGCTCATCCGGGTCCACGTCGTGCCCTGGGTCTTCCTCAGGACGGTGCCCTCGTTGCCCACCGCGAAGGCCACCCGTTCGTCGACCACCCAGACGCCGTTCAGGATTTTCGCTCCGGAGGAGCTTTGCTCCGCGAACTCCGACTCCCAGCGACTGTTGCCCGCGTTGAAGCGGAGGATGCGCGCCAGGCCGTCCTGACCGCCCACCAGCAGCAGGTGGGAACGGGAGACGCCATGCACGTCGAGGACGCGCGGGAGCGGATTGGTCGAGGTGTCGTTGTAGGCAGGAGCACCCGTTCCAGCCCAGACGAAGGCCCGTCCCGTCGGCGGAGTCTCGCTGTCGTTGGGGGAAGTGGCCCCGAAGAGCGCGAGCGTGTTGTCCGTCCTCAACCCGACCATGCCGAAGACCCACCGGTCGTCGTCATGCACCTCGACGCAGTTGGACGCGGAGGCGTCCTGATAGCCCTTGCGGCCTCGCTGCGAGCCCAGCCACACCCGGCCATTGTTGTCGGGGTCGGCCCAGACGGCGCGCCACTGCGTGTTGCTCGCGCCACAGGAGCTGTTCGAGGTGGTGATGAACGACGTGCTGCCCGGTAGCAGCTTCGCGAGCCGGTTGTCATGCCCGCCCACCCAGACGCCACCGCGGATCCACGAGGAGGCCGAGTACCAGTGCCTGTCGCCCCCAGTGGCGATGGTCCTGATGGACCACGTGGGCGCCACGCCCCCCGGGCACACGGTCTGCACGTCCTCCGTCTGCCCGTCGCAGTTGTTGTCCAGCCCGTCGCAAAGCTCCGGGGCGTCCGGGTTCGTGCGCGGGCTGCCGTCGTTGCAGTCCCTGTCGTTGGCGACGTACGCCCCCGCGGGCTTCACACAGGAGCGCACCTCTCCGGTGGCCGCGCCGAAGCCATCCCCGTCCTCGTCCGGGTACCACGACGTCGGCGTCACCGTGGACACGCAGGTGACCCCCTGCTTGTCCTCCGCGCAGGCATATGCGCCCGCGCACTGGAACGAGTCCGTGCACGCCTCGGTGAGCTGGGGGAAGCCCTCGTCCTTCTCGCCGTCGCAGTTGGTGTCCTCGCCGTCGCAGCGGTCGGGGCTGCCCGGGTGGACGCTGTAGGCGTCGTCGTTGCAGTCGTCCGGCGGGCCCGCCGTGTAGCCCTCCGGCACGGCGGTGCAGACGATGCGCGCCTCGGAGCCCAGCCGGCCGTGCCCGTCTCCATCCTTGTCCGGATACACGCGGGTGCTCGGCGGGGTGTCGCAGAACTGGACGAAGTCGGTCAGGTCACAGCGGTAGACACCGTGGCAGTCCGCGGACGTCGAGCAGGCCGTGTTGAGCTGGAAGTGCTCCGCGTCGCCGATGCCGTCGCAGTTGTCGTCAACTTCGTTGCACCGCTCCTCGACGCCCGGGTTGATGTCGGCCCGGTCGTCCCGACAGTCGGTGCCGTTGCTGCTCACGTCGACATAGCCATCCTCGTCCGCGTCCACCGCCTGCAACGTCAGCGTGGTGTCCTGGATGGCATCCATCACCAGCGTCACGCGCTGCGAGTCGGTGACCACGCCGTCGCCCACGCAGGCCTGCTCGAAGGCCGTGGCGCGCACCTCCACCGTCTTTCCCCAGTCCGTCGGAGGCGCCACGCCCACCGTCATCGTGCCGCCCTGGGCCCGCGTCCCGCGCAGCTCCGTTACGTCCTGGGTGAGCTCCTTGCCGCTCTCCACGTCGCGCGCCTGGACGCGCAGGCAGCCGGGCAGGAAACGGGTGTAGTTCACCGTGACCTTCACCGCGCCCTGGGTGACGTCCTTCTTGCAGCCGACGATGAGGACGAAGGGGAGTACGAGCAGGAGGCGTCTCATGAGCCGGAGTCTACCTGCTCCGGGCCCTGGCTCACGTGTTCGCGTGACGGGGCTGAATACACCCTGGAATATGCGAAGGCCCTACGGCACTTCCGGAAAATCCGAGTGAACCACAGTCAGGCGGGTATCCCGGGCCAGGCTCGCCGGCGTTATCAGTGTCAGCTCGAGTGGCACCTTGGCGCCGTAGCGCTCACGCATCTGCTTGCGCAGGCCCTCGACATCGAGCGAGCCCAGCGTCTGCATCTCACCGTACTCCACGCCCGCGCCCTGGGCGTACGCCTTGCGCACCAGCTCCGAGCAGTACATCGCGTCGTCGCCCCAGCCGAAGCGCCAGTCGTACGGCTTGCCCAGATGGGCCTTGGCCGCCGCGAGCACGCGCTGCTTCGTCTTCGCGTCGATGTCCTCCGCGCGCAGCACCAGGATGCGGTCCTTCACGCCGCGCGCCTTCCACTTCGCGAAGGGGACGCGCTGCACGGGCTGCACGGCCTCCACCACGAAGGCGCCCTTCTCGGTGACCTCCACCAGGCCCACGTGGGACAGCGGGCTGTGCGTGGCCACCTGGATGGCCTGCGACTGCCGCGAGCGCGAGGTGTGCAGGACGAGGTCCCCCGTCCGCAGCTTTGCCTCCAGCGCGTCGCGAGGCGCGGCGACCGCGCTGAGGCCCCACAGCCACAGCATGCACCCCATCATCCACCGCATGTGCCTGTCCTTTCCGGCGCTTGCCGCGCTCGGCTGGGTGGATTGCAGGGGTGGTGCCAGTGCGCGTCCGGGGGAGGTTGTCCTGACACCGTGGGAGCCTGCCCTCACCGTTGCTGGGGCGAGCGGGCACCGTGTCGGCGCGGTGCGTGGGCTCGGACGAGTGGGCGCCGCGTCGGCGCGGTGCGTGGGCTCGTCTGGGGGCACGCGCCATCAGTCAGCGCGTGAGCGGGTGAGCTGGCACCGCGTTGGCGCGGTGTGTGGGCTCGTTTGTGGCACACGCCATCAGTCAGCGCGTGAGCGGGTGAGCTGGCACCGCGTTGGCGCGGTGTGTGGGCTCGTTTGTGACACACGCCATCAGTCAGCGCGTGAGCGGGTGAGCTGGCACCGCGTTGGAGCGGGGCGCGACACGCGCCATCAACCCGCGCGCGTGAGCGGCACCTCCACCACGGGGACGTAGTCGGGGCCCCGGCTCTCGAACAACACGAGCCGGTCCACGCGCCCCTCGCCCAGCTCGACACTCGCCAGCGCCTGTGCGCACGCGAGCAGCGCGGGGTCGCCCCTGGGCGCCTTGGCCCGGGCCAGCGTCAGGTGGGGCGCGTAGTCGCGATGCTCGGGCTCGAAGCCGAGCGGGAGCAGCTGCGCGGCCGCGTCCGCTTGCAGCGCCTCGAGCGCCTCGACGTCTCCGCGCACGTGGGACCAGAGCACGCGCGGATGTGACGGCGTGCCGAACGTGCCGCCGCCTCCCACGGACAAGGTGAAGGGCGCGTGGCGCGGGCCCACCGACGCGAGGGCCTCACGGATGGCGGGCAGCCGCGAGGGCTCCACCTCCCCCAGGAACACCAGCGTGAGGTGCACCCCCTCGGCGCGCACGAAGCGGGCCGTGGGCGCGAGCGCGCGCAGTCGCGACAGCTCCTCGGCGGCGTGCGCCTCGATGACATCGCCCAGCGTGACGGCGGTGAACAGTCGCATGACTCAGCTCCTTCTCGCGGACCGGCGCGGCCAGAGCGCGTAGGCCCAGAGGGGGATGAACGCGAGCAGCTCCGCGCCGACGACGTACAGCCCTCGCGGCGACAGCATGCCCGCGCCGATGGGGGACACGGGCAGCGGACGCACCGGCGCGAACATGCGCGCATTGGAGAAGGGCCACAGGAGCGCCGCGCCCAGCCCGCCGTCGGTGAGCGCGTCCAAAAGCCCGTGGCTCGCCACCGCGACGAACGCCAGCCCTCCCCACCTCGTGGCGGAGGCGCCTCGCCACCTCGCCACCAGGGCCACCAAGAGCGCGATGCCCGCGGCGAAGACGAACGAGTGCGACGCACCGCGGTGTCCCCAGGGCGCCGAGTAGGGGATGCGGAACACGAAGGCCACCACGTCCGCGTCGGGCAGCAGCGCCAGCGCGGAGAACAGCGCCATGGAGGCGAGCAGCCGCCTCGTCGCCTTGCCGTTCGCTTCGTACCGCCCCAACGCCAGCCCCACCGCCACGTGACCGATGCTCGCCATGGATGTCTCCAGCGCGGGAGGATAGCCGTCCGCGAGGACCCAGGCTCGTGTCTCGGACCTCCCTGGAGGGGGGCGGGGAGGG
>NZ_SRLW01000264.1:0-13830 GCF_006518215.1 Myxococcus sp. AB025B | reverse complement strand
GGGCAGTGGCGGTGGGGGCGGGGGGGCCGCTTGGACGCCAGTGTCCTCCAGGTCCAGGCTGTCGCGCAGGTCCGCGAGCGGATCCACCTCTTCCGGAGGTGACGGCATGGGCGTTCCCAGGTTACCGCCCAGCGGCGCGGCCTACCAGGGACGCGTGACGGGAAGGGTCGGTTCAGGCGACCGGACGCGGGGAGGCCCCACGGACCCCTCGACGCCGGGGCGCCCGGGCGTTAGCCAGTGAGGGATAAATCTCACCTCGCCTTGCCCTCCTGGGGGGCGAGTGCCAGCTTCGGACCCTTCCATATGGCCATCCGCTACGCGCTGCCCAACGGGCTCACTGTCGTCTTCGAGGAACAGCACGCCGCCAAGGTCGCGGCCTTCCAGGTCTGGGTGAAGGTCGGCAGCGCCGACGAGCGCCCGGACCAGGCGGGCCTGGCCCACCTGCACGAGCACATGCTCTTCAAGGGCACGGAGCGGCGCGGCCCCGGCGAAATCGCCCGGGACGTGGAGGCCCACGGCGGGGAGATCAACGCCTGGACGTCCTACGACCAGACGGTCTACCACATCGTCATCGCCAGCCAGTTCGCCCGGACGGGCCTGGACATCCTCGGGGACGCGGTGCGCCGCTCCGCCTTCGACGCCGAGGAGCTCTCGCGCGAAATCGAGGTCGTCTGCGAGGAGATCAAACGCAGCCAGGACACGCCGTCCCGGCGGGCCTCGCGCGACTTGTTCTCCACGGCCTTCCAGCGCCACCCGTACCGGCTGCCGGTGCTGGGGACGGCGGAGAGCGTGCGCAGCTTCAGCCGCGAGAAGGTGCTGGAGTTCTACCACCGGTACTACACGCCGAAGAACATGGTGCTGTCCGTCTCGGGTGACCTGAGCGAGGCGGAGCTGCGCGGGTGGGTGGACGAGATCTTCGGTGGGGACTGGGGCCGGCCGTTCGAGGGTGAGATGAAGCGCCCCGAGGAGCCCGCGCTCACGGGCCGCCGTGTGCTGCTGCGTCCGGACGAGGTGAAGGAGGCGTGGCTGCACCTGACGTTCCCGATTCCGGAGGCCGCGCACCCGGACACGCCCGCGCTGGACGTGCTGGCGATGATGGTGGGTCAGGGAGAGGCGTCCCGGCTGTCGCGCGAGGTGAAGCGCCGCCACAACCTGGTCAACGACATCCACGCCTTCGCGTACACGCCGCAGGACCCGGGCCTGTTCTCGGTGTCGATGACGCTGCAGCCCGGCCACTGCGAGCGCGCATTGGAGGAGGCGGCGAAGACGCTGGCCACGATGCGCGTGACGCCGGTGACGGCGGACGAGCTGTCCACGGCGAAGGCGCTGCTGGAGGCGGAGGCCGTCTACCAGCGCGAGACGGTGCAGGGCGTGGCGCGGAAGATGGGCTACTTCCAGTCCGGCATGGGCAGCCTGGAGGCGGAGGCGCGCTACTACGAGGCCGTGCGCTCGCTGACGCCCGAGCACATCCAGAAGGCGGCGGAGAAGTACCTGCGGCTGGACAAGGCCATCGTCACGGCGCTGTTGCCGCACGGGACGGAGTTCACGGAGGCGCAGGTGAACGCGGTGCTGGACCGCGTGGAGAAGGGCCCCGTGGCCGCGCCGCCCGAGCGCAGGGCGAGCAAGGTGTCGGCGGGCGAGCCCTCGCTCAAGCTGGGCGCGAAGGCGAAGGGTCCCAGCGACATCATCCAGGAGACGCTGCCTTCGGGAGCGAAGGTGGTGGTGCGCATGGAGCCGGCGGTGCCGCTGTTCGCGGTGCGCGCGGCGTTCAGGGGCGGGTTGCGCTACGAGACGCCGGCGGACAACGGGCTGACGACGCTCTTGGCGCGCAGCCTCACGCGGGGCACGCCGACGCGGGACGCGGAGGAGATTTCCCAGCTCGCGGACATCTACGCGGGCAGCATGGGCGGCTTGAGCGGACGCAACTCGGTGAACCTGCGCGGGGAGTTCCTCTCGCGGCACTTCGAGGCGGCGTTCCGGTTGTTCGCGGACAGCGTGTTGCACCCCTCGTTCCCCGAGGTGGAGGTGGCGCGGGAGCGCACGCTGATGCTCCAGGACATCCTCACGAGGGAGGACAAGCCGTCGGGCCTGGCGTTCGACCTGTTCAACCGGACGCTGTTCCGGACGCACCCGTACCGGATGCCGACGCTGGGTGAGAAGGAGTCGGTGGAGGCGCTGGGGCCCGAGGCGCTCCGCGCGTACCACGAGAAGTACATGGACCCGTCGCAGCTGGTGCTGACGGTGGTGGGCGACGTGAAGGTGGACGAGGTGCTCGCGCTGGCGAACGAGTACTTCGGCAAGTCGCGGGGCAAGGCCGCGCCGGCGCCGCGCATCCTGGAGGAGGGGCCGCTGGAGGGTGCGCGCGAGGAGAAGCGCGTGCTGGCCAAGGCGCAGTCGCACCTGGTGATGGGCTTCCGGGGCATGCGCATCAACGACCCGGAGCGGCACGCGCTGGAGGCGCTGTCGGGGGTGTTGTCCGGCCAGGGCGGGCGGCTGTTCGTGGAGCTGCGCGACAAGCGGTCGATGGCGTACAGCGTGAGCAGCTTCGGCGTGGAGGGCATCGAGCCGGGCTACTTCGCGGCGTACATGGGGACGAGTCCGGAGAAGGTGGACGCGGCGCTGGAGGGCATCCGCGCGGAGCTTCGGCGCGTGCGTGACGAGCGGATTCCCGAGGCGGAGCTGGAGCGGGCGAAGCAGAACCTCATCGGCACGCATGAGATCGCGCTCCAGCGTAACGGCGCGCGGGCGGGGATGATGGCCATGGACACCCTGTACGGGCTGAACCTGGACAACTTCCTGCACTATGCGGAGCACATCGCCGCGGTGACGTCGGAGCAGGTGCGGGACGTGGCGCGCAAGGTCATCGACTTCGACAAGAGCGTGCTCGCCGTCGTCGGGCCGTGATGTCGGGTGGGCGAGCGCCGGGGTCGTGGCGCTCGCCTTCTCACGACGGGGCTACTTCTGGCCACTGAGCGCGGTGAGGAGTGGGTTGTCTCGGTAGACGCGCCAGAAGTCGTCTCCGTACTTCTGGCGGGCCTCTTCGGGAATCTCGAAGGGGTGCCAGGTGATGTCGCGGAAGCCCGCCTCGGCGAGGGTGGCTTCGTAGACCTGGGTGGACCAGCGGAAGTACTCGAAGGGCGCAGGGGGCTCGGTGAGGAAGAGGGCCTTGCAGAAGTGGCGCCCGTCCTCGAGCTGCTCGCTGAGGACCTCGACGCCGTAGGGCGCCCAGCTCGAGCGGGCCACGTCGAAGGTCGGGTCGATGGTCATCGCGATGAAGCGCCCACCGGGCTTGAGGTTGGCGTAGGCGCCACGGCACATGTCGAGCAACTCCTGACGAGCGCCCACGTAGTTCAGCAGGTAGACGGCTGTCACCAGGTCGAAGTCACCGAGTCGCGGGAGGGCTCGGGCGTCGAGCACGTGGTAGCGCAGTCCGCGGGGTTGGGTTTGTTCCTTGTCGCGCGCGAGCTGGACCATCTCCAGGGAGATGTCCACGCCCTCCACGCCGTCGGCGCCGAGTTCGTTGAGGGGCCGTGAGTAGTGGCCCGTGCCACAGGCGAGGTCCAACACACGCTTCCCGCGCAGGTCGCCGACCAGTCGCAGGAAGGTGTGTCGCTCTGGGATGGGCAGAGCGGCGGTGTTCTTGAACTGCTCGTACTTGCTCCCGATGCTGTCGTACTGCTCGGACATGCGTGCGCCCACGGTGGAAGGGGACGATGCGAGCAGGGGTGCTGGCGCGAGTCAAACGGGCGTGAGCTTCACGCCGGTGGCCTTCTTCTTCGTTAGGGCACGCTGGAGGTCCTCGGAGACGACGAGAGCGATGGACCAGCCCCAGGTGCGGAACACCTTCGCATCCCCCACCTTCGCGGGGTCGATGCGCATGCCATAGACATCGCGGTACTGGCCCAGCTTCTCGGGTCGACGGTCCTCCTCGGTCCAGTAGAGCACCTCTTCCGTCGCCCCATCGTCGATGCAGCGGATGAGCTTCGTCGCCACGAGGATGAAGTACGCGTCGGGGCGTCCCTCGATATCCACGGGGACGAGTTGCACATCGTCAGGGGCAAGTTCCTGGAAGAGGTTGGCCACGGTGACATGGACTACCGGGGTGCTGAAGCCCGCCAGGGAGAAGTCGAGCGCCTTACCCGGCACTTCGATGGGAACAGAGAGCCGTCCGCTCACCGCTACCGGATGGCCCTCCCTGAACATCCAGGGGTCCTCCAGCTCACTTCCTCCAGACTCGCGGGGATGCCCCAGGTCCCATCGGCCCAGCACGGAGACATCGTCGGTCAATTGGAAGTACCGCTTCACCATCGCGCAGCCTCGGTCTCACTCGCTTCGCGTCAGCAACTTGTTCAAGCCCGAGCCAGGAGTGGAGACCTCCCTCGCGAGCCGTCTGAGTTCCGTGACCAGGACCTCACGACACTCCATCACCGTCCGGCATCCCTTCGTCGCTTCTTCCAGCCGTGCATAGACGCGCTCATGATAGCGCTGCGGATGGGGACCTCGATGGCCTTGAACCTCGACCACGTTCTCGGCGTCCTTCAGCTCCATCCCCGCCTTCGCGAAGATTCGTCGGAACCGTGGCGTCCAAGGGCCACCCCGGACCGGAGATTTGCTGTTCTTGTCGGTGGCGATGTGATGGTTCTCGGGGTCCCTGCCGCCCATCTCACGTGACGCCATGGCGACGGCGTTGGGAGCCAGCGCGATGGTGAAGCCATCTGCTGCCATCGCCACCGACTGGACGCCTCCGATCGCCCCGTAGCGGTAACCCGCCTGAGACTCGACGAAGAGCGCGGCCTGCGAGGAGCCGGGCAGCCTTGAGGAGCGAGCCAACAGTCCCGCTGTATTCCCCAGAGCAGCGGTGGTCAGCATGACGAAGATGCGCGCCGCGTTCTCTCCAAGGACTTCACCGTAGACCTCTCCCGCGTCACGGAGTTGCTCGAAGGTCGTGGCCCGGTCCACGGTCCGCACCAGCGAGACCCATCCATCCAGGATGCGCCAGACCGTGTCGACGCCCAGGTAGGCGATGGCCGAGGCCGTCAGCAGCGCAGCAAGGCCCTTACTCATGGGCTCGGGCAATACCCAGAGGAGCATGTACATGCTGACGGAGGCACTCACCGTCGCCATCAATGCCTGTGGGTCCGCCATGTCCTCCAGCGCTTCCGCCGTCTCCTCCCAAACTGACTCCATTGCGATGGCCATGGCCAACGAGTACTTGCCGTCGCTGGCCAGCAATGGGCCCTCCGTCAGCAGGCGGAGGCAATCACCCGGTTGGTTCTTCCGCTCACACCAATGGCCGTAGGCGCGCGTCAGCGCATCGTCCGCGTAGGACTCCAGCAGGCTCGGTCCATCGGGTGAATCTTGCTCCTTCCGGGGGATGAGCCGTGGTCCCTGGTTGTCGAAGAAGAACACCCCACTCCGCTCGGGAACACCGAAGAGTTCGCGTGCCTCTCGCATGGGACTCGCGAAAGGTCGCACGTCTCGAGCGAGTACCACCACTGCGGCCTCGAACTCCTCTTCGTCCAACTCCACCGGCGCAGCATCGTCCTGGGCGATGGGAGCGTGTGCCAGTGGAGGCTCGACCCCTGTCTCCAGGCGAACCAGACGCGTCGTCCCGCATCCCGTCACGGCCAGCGCAAGCAACAGCCCGACAATCCCGAGCGCTTTCATCCACGCCCTCCCTCTCCGGACTCGTTCCCCGAAGACTGGGCTCCGGGATATCAGAGTGAGTGGGCTGGTGAGGACAAGAGACTCCTCCGCAATCAATCAGAGTTCAGTGCCAGGGAGCACGGGTGACGGCGGCGGTGGCTCCGCTTCCGGCACCTCCCGGAGTCCCATCGACAGCGCCGAGTCGAGCGCATCGAGCAGTGGCCCCGTGGGAGCCCCAGGCAACGTGTTGCACGCCCGGACAAGGTCGCGCTTCCTGCGCAGCTTCTCCGGCTGCCGCTTCGCCTCCACCGCGAGCGCCTCCACATCCACCGGCGCCGACAGCAAGACAGCACACGTGCGGAACAACTCCATCCGCGCGCGGTCGTCCTCCTCCAACAACACCGGCGCCCCGTCCAGCTTCAGCCCCTTGAAGCCCAACGCCCGCACCTGCTCCACATCGAGCACCAGCACACCGTTCTCCGTGGGACGTGGCGCGGGCGGCTCGCCCTTGCCTCCGGTCAGCTCCACCACCCCGTCCGCCGGCTCGGGATGACAGGGCACCTCGCGCAGCGCCACCATCTCATCCGCCTTGCGCGTCTCCGTCGTCTTCCCTCCCCTGTGGAGCTGGATGAGCCCCGCGACCAGCGCCGGCACGCCCACCGACAACAACACCACGCCCCACGTCGTCGCCACCTTGCGACTCGAAGGCCCGTAGTGCCCGTCCCGGTCGATGCCATCCCGGTCCGGCGTGTTCGAGAACAACGTCCTCCCGAGCACCAGGAAGCCACCGATGCCCGTGAGCACCCCACCCGAGCTCACCGCCCCCGCCGCGCCCGGTGACGAGTGCGTGCTGATGAGGTTCTCCGTGTACTCGACGTGCTGCTCCGTCCGACAGACGTCCGCCGTGGAGAACCGCAGTGAGAGTCTTGGCCAGTCCACCTCGGCGCTCGCGAAGGGCATCCGCTCCCCGAGCTGCGACTCCTGGACATACGTCCGCAGCACAGGGCCCCGCTCGGTGCGCCGCTCCACGTCCAGCGGCGTGCACCCCACCGCCAACATCAACACCGACGCCACCCACCGCTTCATGGCTGCTCCCCCCGGAAGTACGCCGCCACGTCCGGGCACTCCACCAGGAAGCGCGTCGTGTCCTCGCAGCTCGGCGACTTCTCCGTCGTCGTCCCCACCCGGATGAGCGGCTCCCGGCAGTCCAGCACCCGCTCCCGCGCGGGCGTCACGAAGGCGAAGTCCTCCGAGCCACACCCCGTCCGCTCCAGCAGGGTCGTCTCACAGGAGGTGTCCAGGTCGAGCTGCTCGGCGACTCCGGGGCAGGCCAACGTCTGGCAGAGGCGGGTCACCACATCCCGACAGACCGCCGCGTCGGGTGCTTCCGGGCCGGAGCAGGCACACAGCCAGGCCAGGGGCCACAAGATGAACAGGTATCTCACGGCGCTCCCACGCTACGCACGGCGCGGTAAAAGGGCCCGCATGTCCCAGACCTATCTGTCACTCACCGTGGAGTTGCCCGAGGAAGCGTCCGAGGCCGTACAGGACCTCCTCCACGAGTCCGGTGCGCTCGGCCTCGAGGTACGAGACCGCGAAACCCCCACCATGCCCGGCGTGAAGCCCCCCAACGCGGGCGAGTCCATCGTCATCGGCTACTTCGAGGACCGCCCCACCGCCGAGTCCGCTCGCGACAGCGTCGCCGAGTCCTTCCCCGACGCCCGCCTCGGCCTGGACGAGCAGCCCCAGCAGGACTGGAGCAACGAGTGGAAGTCCCTCATCAAGTCCGTCCACGTCGGCCGCCTCTGGGTGGGCCCGCCCTGGGACGTGGCCAACGCCCCCGCGGACGCGGTGCGCCTGGTCATCGAGCCCAAGATGGCCTTCGGCACCGGTGACCACCCCACGACGTCCCTGTGCCTCGCCGCCGTCGACGCGTACATGACCGACCACCCGGGCGCGAGCGTCCTGGACGTGGGCACCGGCACCGGCGTGCTCGCCATCGCCGCGAAGAAGCTGGGCGCGGGCCGCGTGGTCGCCACCGACAACGACCCCACCTCCGTGGAGCTCGCCCAGGAGAACCTCACCGACAACGGCACCCCGGACATCGACGTGTCCGGCAAGGAGCTGACCGCCGTCGAGGGCACCTTCGACCTGGTGCTGGCCAACATCCTCGCCAACACGCTCATCGAGCTGGCGCCGCTCATCGCGCCCAAGGCCAAGGACCGGCTGGTCCTCGCGGGCGTGCTCTCCCACCAGCGCGCCGACGTCGAGGCCGCCTACCGCAACCTCGGCTTCACCGTGCTCCCCGGCGCCACCCAGGGCGAGTGGGTGCGCATCGACTTGAAGCGCTGATGAGGCCCGACGCTCCGAGGGCTCGCACGAGGACAGCGTCCTCTCGAGCCTTCGGATGCCTGGAGCGTCCCAGGATTCCAAGCCCAGGGGAGCCCTTCGCCACCCGCTGCGCGCGTGCGCCCGTCGTGACCTGCAACCCGACGAGGGGACGCGGTGACACGTCCCGCGTGCGCGGCCTGCTTCGGGCCTCGCGTCAATGCGTCCCGTTGCTCGGCGGAGCGCGAACGGGCTTCAGCTCCTTGTCCAGCTCGACCACCGCGGAGCCGAGCCCGCCGCTCTGCATCCGCGAGTAGCGCACGTCATCGATGGTGACGCGCCAGCCCTGCGCCGTCTCGCTCACCTGATACGTGGGCAGCCGCAGCCAGTTCGACAGTCCGCGCAGGTGCGGCGCCGCGAGCGCGGCCTGGATGACCGGGCCGGGGTTCGGCTCGCGCGGCAGGGTCGGGCCGTTGATGCGCAGGTGCTCCTCTCCGCCCTTCAGGAAGTCCGCCGTCACGAAGTGGTAGCGGTCCTTCCCCACCGCGATGAGGTCTCGCACGAAGGGGTTCGCCGGCACCGGCCCCGCGATGACGCGCTCCACCGACTGCCCCTGCCCCTCCAGCCATGCCTTCGCGCGCGGCGCCGCCACCTGCGAGCCCAACAGGATGGCCCCCAGGTACAGCACCAGCCCCACGCCACACACCGTGGCCACCCGCTGCGTGGACACCACCTGCGTCCCCTTCAATCGCAGCCACACAATCGCCGCCACGCCCACCACCCACAGCACCTTCGCGGGCCACGGCACGAAGTCGGGCACCGTCACGAGCGCCGTGCTCGCGAGGCCCAACACCAGCCACCCCGCCACGGACTTGCGCGTGCGCGCATCCGCCATGATGACCGCCGCCCCCGCGAGCAACCACACCCACGGGTCGACGATGAACAGCGTATCCCCGTAGAACCACGCCCCGTCGAACGGCATCAACAATCGCACGCCATACGTGTTGAGCCAGTCCAACGCGGGATGACTCAACACCGACAGCGTCGACAACAACAACAGCGGCCCCGCTCGCACCGGCTCCAGCTCCGGATGGCGACGCCTGCGCACGAAGCGGTCCCACGCCAGCATCAACCCCGTGAGCACGAACGGCCAGATGGCCAGCATCAGCACGCCGTGCGTCCAGCCCCGTCGCCAGTACAGCGAGGCATCCGAGCCCGCGAACGTCACCACCGCGTCCACATCCGGGAGGTTGGCGCCGATGACGAGCGTCGCGGTGGCCAAGGGCGTGTAGCGCTTGAGCCCCGCCTCCGCCATCCAGGCCCCGACGAGTGAGTGCGCGAGGTTGTCCATTCCCCCCGAGGCTACTTCACCCCACGCGGACCTCGACACCTCGCGTCAGCCGAAATCCTCCAGCACGCAGGGCCCAGGCGGATTAACACTCGCCCCGCGCACCCCTTCTTGTGGAGCACACCATGTCCCTGTCGATGTACGAGGCCACCATCCCCGTCTTCATCCGCGCCCTCGAGGTGCTCTCCACCCTCGTCACGCAGGGCGAGAAGTACGCCCAGGAGAACGGCCTCGACCCGAAGCAGGTGCTCGAGGCGCGCCTCGCGTCGGACATGTTCAACCTGGTGCAGCAGGTCCAGCGCGCCAGCGACACCTCGAAGGCCACCGCCGAGCGGCTCAGCGGCGCGCCCGCCCCGCGCATGCCCGACACCGAGAGCACCTTCGATGAGCTGCGCCAGCGCATCGACAAGACCATCACGTACCTCAAGTCCGTCCCCGCCAAGAGCTTCGCGGGCAGCGAGAACCGCACCGTCACGCTCACCACCGGCACCCTCAAGCGCGACTTCAAGGGCGACGAGTACCTGCTCACCTTCGGCCTGCCCAACTTCTACTTCCACATCACCACCGCCTACGGAATCCTCCGCCACCTGGGCGTGCCCATCGGCAAGAAGGACTTCATCGGCCCCATGTGAGCCCCGGCTGAACGCCTCTTGGGCCCGACGCGCCGGACAGGCTAGCGTCCCCGGCGCGTGGAGCCCCCTGCCTCCCAGTCCCTCCCGAGACCTCCCACGGAGGTCCGCTCGCAGCTCGTGGGTCCGCTGCTCGCGTACCTGCGCGCCACGGGCCTGGACCCCACGCCCCTGGTGGAGCGCTTCGGCCTGCCGCTCGACGCGGGCTCGCTCCCCGAGGTCAGCCTCCCGCTGACCACCCTGCACGCCTTCCTCGACGCCGCCGAGCGGCTCTCCCAGGACGCCTTTCTTGGCCTGCACGTCGCCCAGCGCGTGCCTCGCGGCAACTACGGCCTCGTCGAGTACATCGCCCGGGCCTCGCCCACGCTGCGCGACACCTTCCGCGCGATGGCGCGCTACATGGCCCTCCTGGAGCCCGCCTGGAGCGCGTCCTTCACCGACGACACGGACGGCGGCGGCACCTTCTCCTACGGCATCGAGGGCGCCCCGCTCGCATACGGACGCCACGCCAGCGAGTACGGGCTCGCGCTCTTCACCCACGTCGGCCGGCAGCTCACCGAGCGCCCGTGGTCGCCTCGCGCCATCGCCTTCGCGCACCCCGCCCCTCCGGACATCGCGCCGCTGGTGGACCACTTCGGCGTCTCGCCCACGTTCAACCGCGGCCGCAACGCGCTCACGCTGGACGCGGCCACATTGGATTTGCGCGTGCTCGGCGCGGACCCCGCCCTGCTCTCCGTGCTGGAGCGCGCCGCGAGCGCCGCCGTGCCCTCGCCCGCACCGGATGCGCCCGGCTTCGTCCAGGCCGTGCGCGACACCATCCGCGCGTCCCTGCGCGAGGGCGCGCCCCAGGCCGCCGACGTGGCCAAGGGACTCCACCTGAGCCTGCGCACCCTGCAGCGCCGCCTCACCGAGCACGGCACGTCCTTCCAGGACGAGGTCGACACGGTGCGCCGTGAGCTGGCCTACCAGTACCTGCGCGACGCGAACCTGGGCGTCAGCCAGGTCGCCTTCCTCCTGGGCTACTCCGAGCTGAGCACCTTCGACCGCGCCTTCAAGCGGTGGACGGGGATGACGCCGCGCGTCTGGCGCGAGGGCGCGGAGCGGGGCTGAGACACCGGGCGTGCGGGCCAGCCGACCCGTGGCGTCCCGTGCCAGGAGATTGGCGTGAGCCGCCAGGGACACGCGCCGGGGACTCCCCTAACTTGGAAGGTCCCCTGCTCCGCCGTCCGGAGGAAGCCATGCTCAAGGCCCCCATCGCCGCGCTCTTCGACGAGTACTACGCGTCGCACCAGCACCCCACCAACCGGCTGACCCACAAGGTCGCCATTCCGGTCATCGTCCTGCACATCATCGCGATGCTGGACTGGGTGAGGCTGGCGACGGTGCCCGCGCTGCCGGGCGGCGTGCTGACGCTGGGCATGGTGGCCTGGGCGCTCGCCGCGGTCTGGTACCTGCGCGCGGACGTGAAGCTGGGGCTCGTCGTGGTGGCCTTCATGGCCGCCTGCTTCCCCCTGGGCCGGCTGATGCCCACCTGGAGCGTGGTGGCCATCGCCGCGTTCGGCTGGCTCATCCAGCTCGCCGGCCACGCCGTGTGGGAGAAGAAGTCCCCGTCCTTCCTCACCAACCTGGTGCACGCGCTGGTGGGCCCGCTGTTCTTCGTCGCCGTGCTCTTCGGCGACTACGTCATCAAGCCCCAGCCCCAGGGCGCCACGCCGGCGCGCGCCTGAAGTACCCTCAGGACTCCCATGAGCTTCGCCGACAAGCTGCGCACCTGGATGCCCCTGCACGAGAACGGCCCCAGCCGCGCCGTGCACTTCGTGGGCGCTTACATGTTCATCTTCGCCCTGCTCGTCCCGCTGGGCCTCGTGCGCTTCTCGGTGGGAGGCTTCTCGCTGTCCGCCGCCCACGTGCTGGTGGCCCTGGTGGCGCTGTACGCCATCAGCCTGGAGTGGACGGCGGGCCTGCTGATGAGCCTGCCGCTCGTCCCCACGCTGAGCGCCGCGCTCGCGGTGGGCCACCTTCCCGGCACCACCGTGGCCATCGTCGCCGTGTCCGTGATGGTGGTGCGCTTCGCGCTCGTGGTGGGCGCGCACGTCGTCCTCGAGAAGAAGACCCACGGCCTGTCCCTGGGCGGGCCGCAGCTGTTCTTCATCGAGCCCGTGTACCTCATCACGCTGTTGCTGTTCGGCATGGGGCTCAAGCGCGACCTGCACGCGCGTGTCATGTCCGGTGGGTCCCGCCCCGCGCCGCTGACGGTGTGACGCCCGAGCGCCTGGGGGCCTTCCTCCCTCAGGTGCCGCTGGCGATGCGCACGGGAGCAGGCGACTCGACGTCCGCGTCGAGCGCGTGGCCCTGGAGCGCGTGGACCACCACCGCTTCCCGGCGTCCCTTCACGTGGGCCTCGCCCAGGCGCAGGCCGACGAAGTCGCCGCCGCCGCGCGTCCACGTGCTCTCGCTCACCAGGATGTCCACGCCGTGCACCTTGGTGAGCCCCTCGACTCGCGAGGCCAGGTTCACCGCGTCGCCGATGACGGTGTACTCGTGCTGCTCGGCGCCCCCGAGCATGCCCGCGGCCACCACGCCCGTGTGAAGCCCGATGCCGATGCGCAACGGAGGCAGGCCCCGGCGCAGGCGCAGCACGTTGAGCTCGGCCAGCTTCTCGCGCATGGCCAGGGCCGCGCGCATCGCCTGCTCCGCGTGGTCCTCGCTCGAGTCCGGCACGCCCCAGCACGCGAGCATCCCGTCCCCGAGGAACTTGTTCACGATGCCCCCGTGCGCCATCACGATGTGCGTCATCCGCCCGAAGTACTCGTCGAGCAGCTCCAGCACCTCGCGCGGCTGCAGCGTCTCGCTCAGCATGGTGAAGTCGCGGATGTCACTGAAGAGGATGGTGACTTCCCGCTGCACCGGCCGCAGCGACGTGTCCCCCGACGCCATCACCCGCTCCACCACCGGCTTGGGCAGGAAGCGCGACAGGCCGTCGCGGCGCCGCAGCCGCAGGAACATGCTGCCCACCTCCGCGTTCGTCATCGCGATGAGCAGCCCCAGCGTCACGTAGCAGAAGACGACGAAGCTGGTGCTGGACCAGGTGCCGTGCCCGGACACGCCCGCGACGAAGGCATACCCCATGGACGACAGCGCCGTGGACAACAGCACGTGCAGCCACGAGAAGCGCGCCACGGAGAACACCAGCACCATGCCCATGCTCGCGCCCAGCATGCCCGCGTCGAACTGGCCCGTGCGCGCCCAGGCGTGCCACCCCATGAAGGCGAAGAAGCTGGTGTCCGCCACCGTGGTGGGCACGGGCAACCACCGCGCGTGCCGCAAGTGCGGCCGCTGACGCAGCAGCACCACCAGCGCGAGCACGGAGAACAACCCATACAGGACGATGGCCAGCACACGCTGGAGGTCATGCGGCGGCAGGGACTCGCCCGTGACGTGGGCGATGCCGCCCTGACTCACCGACAGGAGCGCCATCAGCGCCAGCCGCACCCACGCCACGCGCCGCTCGCCTCGCAGCGAGCTCTCCGCAAGCACCAGCTCCTCATTGGCGCGGCTCAGCGCGAAGCGGGCCACGGCGGAGTCCTGTCCCGGCGAGAAGCCCTCGTCGTCCCGGCCCATGATGGCGAGCTCCCCTTCCTTCCCTTCCCGGGGCGGCGCCTGTCGCGACGCCCCCAGGCTCACGCGGACCTCCTCGGCGTCCACGCCGGTGACCTTCGCCTCGAACGCGCGGCCCTTGCCGTCGAAGACCTCCAGCGCGTCACCTTCGCCCAGGCGCAGCACGTGGATGACGTAGTGGCGGCGCTCGCCGGTGAGCACGAGCGTGTCGGGGGCGGGCTCGGCGATGGGGACGAAGAGGCGGACCACGTGGGCTTCTCC
>NZ_SRLW01000263.1:0-13867 GCF_006518215.1 Myxococcus sp. AB025B | reverse complement strand
GCCCCCGCCGCCAGCGACGCGCGCCCCAGCTCCCGCCACGGGATGACGTCCACCAGACGCAAGGAGCGTCGGGGCGTGGACAGCGCCGCCGGAATCCGGGTGAGCAGCAGCACCTTGCCCACCACCTCCGCCACCGCCCACGAGCCGATGCCGCCCATCATCCCCAGGTGCTTCACGCCGAAGTACACCAGCGGCACCGTCACCGCCGCCTTCACCGCGTACGACACGAAGATGGCCCGCGTCAGCCCGCGCGCCCTGAGCGTCCCGTCCATGGGCAGGATGGAGAGCACCACCCCGAGCACGCTGATGCGGAACACGGGCACGGCCGGCAGGAACTTCTCACCGAACAGCGCGCCGATGAACTCCGGCGCCGCCGCGAAGAGGAACGCCGCGAAGGGCAGGAACACGTACGCCAGCTTCCCGGCCGCCTCGCGGAACGCGTCCACGCCCTCCTCCAGGCGCCCTTCCCGCTCCAGCTCCCCCAGGCGCACCATCAGCACCTCGCTGGTGGGCGTGTAGAGCAGGTCCACCACCGGCAGCTGGAAGCAGCCCACGCGGTACAGCGCGTACATCGCCGGCGCCACCGCGCCCGCCACCATGTACAGGTGCGCGTTCTGCTGCGGAATCGCCAGGAACATCGCCGCGCCGAACGGCGCCGCGTACGCCAGCTGCGCGCGCAGCAGCGGCCCGCTCACCAAGGGGCCCGTGACGCCGCGCAGACAGACGACCCACGTCGCCGCGAAGCGCAGCGCCGTGAAGCCACACACCGCCACCATCAGCCCATGCAACGAGAAGCCTAGGAGCGGCGGCAGCACCATCACCGAGGCCCGCACCGCGTCCGACACCAGGTACACCACGGCCGAGGCCTTGGTGCGCCCCTGCGCCGTGAGCGACACCTCCAGCGGGAAGCTGCCCAGCAGGAGCGCCGTGTAGGCCGCCAGCTCCCAGCGGTAGTCGAGCAGCCGCGGGTTGGAGAACCACCCCGCCACCGGGCCCATCAACGCGAAGACGAGCAGCGCGCCCACCAGGCCCGCGCCCGACATGAACAGCAGCGTCTGTCCCAGGTACGGCCGCTTCTCGCCGGTGCGCGGCAGGAAGTAGTACAGGCTCTGCACCACGCCGAACGGCAGCACGTAGTAGAGCGTCGTGGCGATGAGGAACAGCTGGTAGTACGTGCCGTACTCGTCCAGGTTCAGCACCCGGGCGAGCACGAGCGGAATGGACAGCGTCAGCCCGGCGGTGAACAGCCGGGCCAACACCAGGGGACCGGCGCGGCCGAGGAACGAGCCCCCCGCCGCCGCCGGTGATGCCGCTCCGCTCACGGAGCCTCCTTCAGGGCCGCTCCGTCGGGCGTCGCCAGCACGTTGCCCACCAGGCCGCCGCGGAAGGAGTGCGTCCTGCGCCCCGGCACCGGGCGGCTCACGCCGAGCAACCCGAAGCAGTCATCCAGTTGGCAGCCGGTGAGCGGCGACGAGTAGTCCCCGAGCATCCCCAGGCTGAAGTTCTCCCACAGCACCTTGCGCTTGAGGGTGAACGGATCTCCTCCGATGCGGTTGGGCAGGTCCTCCGTCGTCACGCCCGAGCGGAAGCCGTTCGCGGCGAGCACGCGGATGACCTCGTCCGAGTACCACCCGTTGCAGTACGCGAAGTCGCGCACCTGGATGCCCACCTCCGCCTCGATGGTCCGCTTGGACTCGAGGATCTCCTGCTCCACCACCGCCTGCGGCTCCAGCGTCAACACCGTGTGCCCCAGCGTGTGCGCGCCGAACTCGAACCCGTCGCGCGCCATGCGGCGCACCTCGTCCCAGTTCATGACGTCGCCCTGCTCGGGCACCAGGTCCTGCCCACCGCCGAGCTGCTGCTCCAGCGCGTCGATGATGGCCGTCAGCACCCGCGTGGGGTGCTCCCCGATGAAGTCATCCAGCGCCGCGGACACCGTCTTCTGTCCGGAGAGGATGGGGCCCAGCAGCTCCATCGACGCCTCCGGCAGCGCCGCGTACACCGGGTGGTAGTGCCGCTCCTGCGCGCGCCTGAGCAGGTGGAAGAGGCGGTCATGGTTGAACCGCCGCTTCGTGCCGATGAACGCTGTTGGCAGATAGGTGATGGCCGGCACGCCCATCTGCTTCAGGATGGGGTACGCGTACCGGTACACGTCCCGGTACCCGTCGTCGAAGGTGATGACGCACAGGTCCTTCTTCGCCACCCTCCGGCCCGACATCACATCCACCGCGTCGCCAATCGACGCCAGCTCGAAGCCGGCCGCCGAGGCCTCCTCGAGATGACGCCGGAACGTCTCCTGGCTGATGAGCAGCCCCGGGATGGAGCGCTGAAGCTCCCCGGTGAAGTCGCTCACCACGCGGTGATAACTCACGATGAGGATGCGCCGGCCACCCGACTGCACCCTCCGATAGGCCGCCATCGCCCGACGCATGCCGCTGTAGTGCAGCACGCCAGCGGTCGCCGCCTTGACCGCCCTCCGCAAGACCCTCGCCGTTGCCATCACGCCCTCCGCGGAAAAGGAACCCCTGGCCCACGTTCCCCTCAGGGAACTTCCAACTCGCGCGGGAGCCATTGCAGGGGTGATGCCATAGCCGATTCAGGCGCCCGACGTCCTTGCTCGGGGGGACGCCCGGCGGGACGAGAGGGATGACGACGGCTGGACACGTTGCACCAGGGAAACACGGCGGACCACGCGGGCACACCGTGCCCCACCCATTGGAAAAACTTTCCTGTCTTCAGGGTCGCCCCACCCCTGGCCGGCCAGCCGCCCGGGTTTCACTGGATGACAGTTGCGATTCCGGATACGAACGAGGCTCCCGATGACTCCCCACTCCGCCGCTGCCGCGCTCGCGTTGCATGACGTCAGCAAGCGCTATGGACGTCGCTGGGCGCTGGCGCGACTGACGTACGCGCTCCCCGCCGGACGCTCATTGCTGCTCACCGGCCACAACGGCTCCGGAAAGACGACGCTGTTGCGCATGCTCGCCACCGCGCTGAGCCCCACCGCGGGCCGCGTGGAGGTGCTGGGCAAGGACGCCGTCGTGCACCGCGACGAGCTGCGCCGCGACGTGGCGCTCCTGTCCCACGCCAGCTTCCTCTACGAAGACCTCACCGCGCACCAGAACCTCACCGTATTGGCAAGGCTGCTGGGACACCCCTCGCCGAAGGACGCGGCGGAGGGCCTGCTCGCACGGGTGGGCCTGGGCAAGCGCTCGGACAACCCGGTGCGCGGCTTCAGCGCCGGCATGCGAAAGCGCCTGGCCATCGCCCGGCTGCTGATGAAGGCCCCGGCCATCGCGCTGCTGGACGAGCCCTTCGGCGAGCTGGACCCGGAGGGCATCCGGGAGATGGAGGGCATCATCGCCCAGCTCAAGGCGGACGGCGTCACGGTGGTGCTGGCGACGCACCTCATCGACCAGGGCCTGTCCCTGTGCGAGGAGCGCCTGCACCTGCGGGACGGACGGGCGGTGTCGGCGTGAATCTGCCAACAAGCCCCCCGCGCCCCCGGCCCATCGGGCTCATGGGCGCCACGCTGGCCCTCTTGCGCAAGGACCTGCTCATCGAGTGGCGCACCCGCGCGCGCCTCAACGCCATCGTCTTCTTCGCGCTGGCCACCCTGCTGATGTTCTCCTTCGCGCTGGGCCCGGACACGCGCCTGTTGGAGAAGAACGCCGGCGGCTACTTCTGGCTGGCCATCCTCTTCGCCAGCGTGCTCGCCCTGGGCGAGTCCTTCCGCGTCGAGTCCGAGAACGCCTGCATGGACGGCGTGCGGCTGGCCCCCGCGGACCCCCGCGCCATCTACCTGTCCAAGGCCCTGGGCAACGCGCTGCTCCTCGTCGCGCTGGGCATCCTCCTGTTGCCCGTCATGGTCGCCCTGTACGGCGTGCGGGTGGTCATGGGCGCGGTGGACCTGGGCAGTGTCCTGCTGCTCGGCAGCCTGGCCCTCAGCGCACCGGGGACGGTGTACGCCGCGATTTCCAGCAATGCCCGGGCAAGGGATGTGCTCCTGCCTCTGCTATTGTTCCCGCTGGTCATCCCTGCCCTGCTGTCCGCGGCCAAGGCGACCACCCTCGTGTTGCAGGGAGACCCCATGAATCAGTTGGGCTCATGGCTGGGGCTTTTGCTCGGTTTCAATCTGATTTACTGGGGCGTGGGCTTCATGCTCTTCCCTCGCATCATCGAGGACTGACGGATGAACAAGCTCATCAAGTGGGGCCTCCCGGTGGTGGGCCTGGGCGTGCTCGCGGCGGGCTGGTGGTTGGGCCTGGCGTGGGCACCTCCGGACCGGGAGATGGGTGACGTGCAGCGCATCATGTACGTGCACGTGCCACTCCAGTGGGTGGCCATGCTGGCCATGTTCCTGAACTTCGTGATGGCGGTGGCGCACCTGCTCAAGTCCAGGCCGGGCTGGAAGCTGGACTCGCTGGCGGAGTCGGCGGCCGAGGTGGGGCTGGTGCTGGGCGCGCTGGGCATGGTGACGGGGGCCATCTGGGGCCGCCCGACGTGGGGCGTCTACTGGTCGTGGGATCCGCGCCTGACGTCGGAGGCCATCATGCTGGTGACGTACACCGGCTACCTGGTGCTGCGGCGCTTCGTGGAGGACCCCGACAAGCGCGCGACGTGGAGCGCGGTGGTGGCGATCCTGGGCGCCATCAACCTGCCCATCGTCTGGTTCTCGGTGCGCTGGTGGAGAAGCCTGCACCAGGTGCAGTCGAGCCCCAAGACGGTGGATCCGCAGATGGTGCTGCCCCTGCGAGTGGCGGCCATCGGGATGCTGATGATCACCATCGCCCTGCTCATCCAGCGCTACCGCATCGCCCTGGCCGAGCGCCGGGCGGAGGTGGCCCTGCCGGACGCGCTGCCCGGTGCGGGCGCGCCGGATGTCCACAACACCCCGAAGGTGGCCTGACCATGACGACGCTGACGACGCTGGGAGTCCTCGCCCAGGCCGCGGGCCAGGTGGGAAGTGGCCGCATCCAGGGGGGCTGGGGCTATGTCTGGGCCTGCTACGGCATCACCGTGGCCGCGCTCGTGCTTTACTCGCTGTCCCTCTGGCTGCGCCGGCCCCAGGCCTCGCAGGACGCGAAGGAGTGAGCTGTCATGACGCCTGTCGCCCGTAATCGGATCTTCGCCCTGGGAGCCCTGCTCGTCGCGGGAGCTGGCCTGGGCTTCGTCGCCTTCGGCAACATCGGTGAGAACCTCGTCTACTACTGGAGCCCGTCGGAGATGCTGGCCCAGGGGGACAAGGCCTACACGGCCACCATCCGCCTGGGCGGCGTGGTGCAGCCGGGCAGCATCCAGTGGAACGCCGAGCACACCACCCTGCACTTCCGCGTCGCCAATGACGTGACGGAGGGCGCCGCCAGCGTGCTGGTGCGCTCCACGGAGACGCCGCCGCAGATGTTCCGCGACAAGATTGGCGTCGTGGTGGAGGGCACGTACGACGCCTCCGGCGTGTTCAGCTCCAACCGGCTGATGGTGAACCACTCGAACGAGTACCGCGCCCCCAAGGAGGGCGAGGACCCGAACAAGTGGCGTGAGACGCTGTCGGACGGCACGACGACGGCGAGCGCGACGCCCGGAGCGGAGGCGCGGTGAACGGCTCGCTTGGATACGGACTGGTGCTCGGAGGGCTCGCGTTCGCGACCTTCGGCGCGCTGGTCGGCCTCGTTACCGGCCTGCGCCGCAGCGAGGCGGGCTTCCCGTGGGTGATGCGCGCGGTGTGGGGCTTCGCCGGCTGCATGATCGCCGCGAACCTGGTGATGGTGTACGCGCTCGTCTCGCACGACTTCAGCGTGAAGTACGTGGCGCAGGTGGGCAGCCGGGACACGCCGCTGCTCTACACGGTGGTGTCGCTGTGGAGCGCGCTGGAGGGGTCCATCCTCTTCTGGGGCTTCATCATGGGCGCGTACGTGGCGGCCTTCGCGTGGCTGCACCGCCGCGAGCACGCGCGCTACATGTCGCTGGCGCTGGGCACGATGCTGGCGGTGGGCGTGTTCTTCACGTTCCTCATCGCCGGCCCCGCCAACCCCTGGGGCGCCGTGTCGCCGGTGCCGCCGGACGGCCCGGGGCCCAACCCCCTGCTGCAGAACCACATCCTGATGGTCATCCACCCGCCCTTCCTCTACCTGGGCTACGTGGGCATGACGGTGCCGTTCGGCGTGGCGGTGGCGGGGCTTTTGCGCGGGGAGATTGGCGAGGCGTGGATGGCGCCCCTGCGGCGCTGGACGCTGGTCGCCTGGCTGTTCCTGTCCATCGGCATCATCCTCGGCGCGTGGTGGGCCTACGCCGTGCTCGGCTGGGGCGGCTACTGGGCGTGGGACCCCGTGGAGAACGCCAGCTTCCTGCCGTGGCTGACGGCCACCGCGTTCATGCACTCGACGATGGTGCAGGAGCGCAAGCGGATGCTGAAGCTGTGGACGCTGTCGCTCGCGCTGGCGTCCTTCGTGCTGACGATCCTGGGCACGTTCATGACGCGCTCGGGCATCTTCAACTCGGTGCACTCCTTCACCCAGTCGGACATCGGCCCCACGTTCCTGGTGTTCCTGGGCGTGCTGCTGGTGCTGTGCATCGGCCTGCTGGCGGTGCGCGGGCCGCTGCTGGTGCCCGAAGGCCGGATGAGCTCGCTGGTGTCACGCGAGGCGAGCATCCTGGTCAACAACCTGGTGTTCGTGGCGATTACGTTCACCGTGCTGCTGGGCACGCTCTATCCGCTGGTATCCGAGGCGGTGCGCGGCGTGCGCGTCAGCGTGGGTGAGCCGTACTTCAACAAGATGGCGGTGCCGGGCGGCATCGCGGTGCTGTTCCTGATGGGCGTGGGCCCGGTGCTGCCGTGGGGCACGCCGGACAAGGCCACGCTGCGTCGGCAGTTCATCATCCCCGCCGTGGTGGGGCTCATCGTCACCGCGGTGTGCTTCGCGGTGGGGCTGCGCGGCGTCTACCCGCTGCTCACCTTCGGGCTCGCGGGCTTCGTCACCGTCATCACGGTGCGCGAGCTGGTGGCGCCGGTGCGCGTGCGCATGTCGGAGCGCAAGGAGGGGCTGTTCACCGCGCTCGTCACCAGCGCCACCAAGGCGCAGCGCCGCTTCGGCGGCTACGTGGTGCACCTGGGCATCGTCCTCATCATCGTCGCGGTGGCCGCGTCGTCCGCGTACGTCAAGCACACGTCCGGCACGCTGAAAAAGGGCCAGACGATGCAGCTCGACGGCTACCAACTGAAGTACCTGGGGCTGATGAGCGGCGAGGAGCCGCACCGCACCTTCGTCGCCGCGCGCGTGGAGGTGACGACGCCGGGCGGCGCCGTCACGGAGATGAAGCCCCGGCTCAACTACTACGAACGGAGCACGGACCCCATCGGCACGCCCGCGGTGCGCGAGACGGCCGGCGAGGACTTCTACGTCTCGCTGATGGCGTTCTCCGAGCAGGCCGGCAACGCGAGCTTCAACGTCTGGGTCTTCCCGCTCGTGGGGTGGATCTGGTGGAGCATCCCGCTGCTGGTGCTGGGCACGCTCATCGCCATCTGGCCGCGGCGCAAGGCGGCGGTGGCGCTGTCGAGCGCGGAGGTCGGCGCGAGCCTCGCCGGGGGTGACGCGGAACGGGGGGCGGCATGAAGCGCTGGCGCTACACGCTGGGCTTCGTCGTCCTCTCCGTGGCGCTGCTCACGGTGCTCTACAAGGGCTTCGGGCAAAACCCGCACGAGGTGCCCTTCATGCTGACGGGCAAGCCCGCGCCGGACTTCGTGCTGCGCTCGTTGGACACCGGCGAGAAGGTGAGCCTGGCGGACCTGAAGGGCCGCCCGGTGGTCATCAACTTCTGGGCGTCGTGGTGCGGGCCGTGCCAGTACGAGCACCCGGTGCTCGAGTGGGGCCAGCGCGAGTACGGCTCGCAGGCGGTGTTCCTGGGCGTGGTGTTCGAGGACTCCGAGGACAACGCCCGCGCCTTCCTGCGGCGCCAGGGGTACAGCTTCCCGCAGCTCATCGACCCGCGCTCGCGCATGGCGGTGAGCTACGGCGTGGCGGGGGTGCCGGAGACGTACTTCATCGACCCGGCGGGCACCATCCGTGGCAAGCACGTGGGGCCCATCGACCCGGAGTCGCTCACCCGGCGCATCCGCGAGCTGACCACGGCGAGCCCGTCCGCCGCCGAGGCCCAGCGTCCGTAGGAGCTGCAACCGTCACCCGCGCTTCACCGGGGGCCTCTCGCTTCCGGTGAAAACCTCGTGTTATTCCACGACTTGCGTTGACCGTGAGGGCTCCCCCCGCCCTCCGCACAGCAAGGTGGGTTCATGCGGTGCCCGGAGTGCGGTGAGTCCTCGAACGCGCGGCTGAAGTACTGCGAGAACTGCGGCGGCAAGATGCCGGAGAGCCCCCAGGGGCTGACGGGCTCGCGCCCCGCGCTGCGGACGAACTCCACGCGGCGGGCCATGGAGGAGCCGTCCTACGCGGCGGAGATCCTCGACGAGGCGGAGGCCCACAGCCAGGGCGCCGCCTACGTGCCCGCGGGCGCCCACGACACCGCGGAGGACACGGACCCGGGCCAGTCGCGCCCCGGCTACGACGGGCCCAGGTGGCTGGCGAGCGTGCCGGCGCACTCGCAGAGCATCGTGGGGCTGGCGGTGCTGTCGTTCGCGCTGGCGCTCTCCATCCTCCCCTCCTTCGACGGCGTGGGCGTGGTGGGCGCGCTGCTCGCGGTGGTGGGCGCGGTGCTGACGCTGGCGCGGGAGCTGAAGCTCGCGGGCGAGGCCCAGGGCGTCACGAAGCTCCTGCCGGAGGTGCTCTACCGCCCGGAGATTCCCGCGGCCTTCTGCGCGCTGCTGGCGGCGCTGAGCTTCCGCATGCTCGGGGTTGGCGTGATGCCCGTGCTGTGGCTGCTGGCCTCCGGGCTCATCATCCATGACCAGTGGCGGAAGGTGATTGCCGGCCCCGACGGCGTGCTCGCGCGCTGGTTCGACCTGCGCCAGCTGCTGGTGATGCCGTCGGTGCTCACGCTCGGCGGCGTGGGACTGGCCTTGCTGACGCTGTTCGCGCCGTGGGCCACGCTGAGCACGCTGCCGGAGGTGCCGGACGCGCCCGTGCCCTCGGGTCCGCCGGAGCTGCGGGTCATCGGCGCGCAGCGGGCCGCGGATGACGTCCTGTACTCCGCGAACGCGGGCACCATCACCCTGACGGGCTGGGATCTGTCCGGCGCGGTGCTGGTGGAGCTCTTGCTCTTGTCGGTGCTGGCGCTGCTCGCGCTGAGGCCCGAGGTGTCCCGCCCCGCGTGGACGCGCTTCGCGCCAGTGGGCGCGCTGGGCGTGGGGCTCTTGTGGGCGCTGCTGCACCTGAAGCTGTCACCCGGGCCGCTCATCTTCGTCGTGGGCCTGGCGGCCATGGGCGTCCAGGTGGTCCGTCAGCTGCGGGAGTCGCGGGATGCGCTGGCCCCCGCGCCCGCGTATGACGACGGCATCGACGAGACGGAGCGTGTCGAGGACCCGAACCCCGATGACATGTATCCGGACGACGAGGGAAACCCGGATGACATGGGCCCGGACGACGAGGGAAACCCGGATGACATGTCTCCGGACGACGAGGAGGAGCCCAAGCCTCGCGGCCGTTGAGGTAGAGCGGAGGCATGTCGTCCTCCCCTCCCCTCCCCCCTGGCGCGGTCGCCTTCGTGGACCGCTGGCGTGAGCTGTTCGATGCGCGTGACTGGGCCGCCCTGCGGGCCCACGAGCATCCCGACTTCCCGGGGTCAGGCCCGCCCAAGCAGAACGACAGCTTCATCCGCGGGCTCGGCACGAGCGGCTACCGAGTCCACAGCGCGAAGCTGAAGCCCTTCGTGCAGCCGAAGTGGTCCATCTTCCGCACCACGCGCCTGCACCCGCAACCCACGTACTGGTGTGACCTGGTGTTGAAGAGCGACAAGGGCCACCAGACGGAGGCGTTCATCGCGCTGGCGCCGTGGGAGGGCACCGAGGGCGCCTTCCGCGCGTCGTACTACGTCGAGCTTCCGCCGAAGAAGAAGGTCGCCCCGCTGGACCTGGGCAAGGAGCAGGCGCGCGTCTCGAGGTTCCTGGCCAAGGCGGTGAAGGACTTCGCGCGGAGCCACAAGGACCCGCGGCCCGTGCAGCGGCTGGCGCTCCGGTACTCCACCGACAACGGGGCGCTGAACGTGGGCTTCGACCTGAACCCGGAGTCCGAACCGGGCGAAGGCATGACCCATGACGACTTCGCGGAGCTGCTCGTCCCCCGCTGGCCGGACGTGATGGAGCACAAGCCGGCGCTGGTGGGCCTCGACGGCGTGAAGCTCGCGGCCCGCGAGGATGGGACGTGGGGCACCCCCGAGGCGCATGCGCGACTGGAGGAGCACCTCGGGAAGATGCTCGTCGCGATGCTGCTCGAGCTGCGCGACAGCGGCCAGCTCGAGGCCCTGCGCGCATCGGACACCGCGGAGCTCGGAGTCGAGGACTCCGAGGGTGTCTTCGGCTGGCCCGACTACGAGGAGCGCGGACGCGAGAACCGGCTGGTGGCGAAGCGCTGAGCGCATCAGCCCCCGCGCGCCCGTCGTCGCTGGCGCCGGGTCCTCCGCAGCGTCTGCTCCAGCTCGATGAGCCGCCGCACGCCCGCGTGGAGCCGCGCGTAGATGTCCCGCTCGGAGACCCCCAGCCGGTGCTCGTTGGAGAGGTCATACACGCTGTCCTCCGGCTCGGAGTGCTCGCCGTGGAGTCCTCGCACGGCGAGCCCCAATGCCTTGCAGCGCGCCTCGAACCCGGGCGCTGAAGACAGACAGGGCAGGCGCACGTGCACGGAAGCCCGCATGGCGGTGCCCAGGTTCGTCGGACACGACGTGTGATATCCGCGCTCCGCGTCCCACGCGAACTCCAGCCGGTCGTCGAGATACGCCAGCGCTCCGCGCAGCCGGAGGAAGGCCCGCGCCAGGTCTCCCCCCGGCTGCATGCTGATGACGCGCAGGGCGTCCTCCTCGTTGACCCAGACCAGCAGGCGCTGGCTCGCCGACGTGAAGATGCCGCGCGCCTCTGGCCAGTCCCTCAACGCGCCCGCGCTCTCCAGGAAGCGGTCCTCCGAGGAGAAGAGACAATGCCGCGCCTGCAATTCCTCCCGCTCGTCGTCGCTCAGCTCGCCCAGGGGCCGATAGACGCCCGCGAGTTCGTCGGGCAACCCCGCGAGCGCCTCGACGACCTCCACCTCCAGTCGCCTCCGGTCCTCCGCGTGGATGGCCGGAGGGAACGCGTAGCGCGCCAGGTTGCGCCCCACTCGGATGCGCGTCGAGAGGACGTATTCACCGCTCGGGTCCAGGTCCTCCAGCGGCAGCCCCTCCAGCGAGAAGTCGCTGCGGTGCCCCCGTGAAGAGCCCTCCGCGAGCTCCTGGATGATGGGGTCGAACAACGGAGCGAACGTCGCGTACGACTCGCTGTCCCCGGCGTAGATGCCGATGCGCGAGTCCGGCTGCTCCGCGCCACTGCGCAGCGCCGCCTTCAACGTCCAGCCATTCCGGGTGGTGCAGGCGCGCAGGCGCGCCTCGAGCCGAGGTGTCAGGTGCTTTCGAGCCAACATCTCCGGGCCGCAGTGCAGCCCCGGTGCCCGCACCGCGCGCCTTCTATCCCAGCCAAATCGTTGGGGCTCAAACCCCGAGTGAAACCGCCCTGACGTGTCCGGCCCGGCGCCAGACACGTCAAAGGCTCGCGTGACGTGTCATCACGCGAGCCCGATGAAGCCACCGCGCGGCTCAGGGGGCCTTCTTCGCCTCGGGCGCGTCCATCTCCTTGAGCACCTTCTCCGCGTTCGTGTTGGACGGATCCAGCTCCAGCGAGCGGCGATAACTCGCCTTCGCCAGGGCCTTGTCCCCCTGGGCCAGGTACGCCTCGCCCAGGCTGTCGTGGACATTCCCGTCCTCGGGGAACTGCTCCACGTTGGCCTTGAAGACTTCAATCGCCTCCGGCACGCGGCCCGTGCGCAGCAGGTCATACCCGACGCGGTTGAGCTCGCCCGCGCCGAAGAAGTACTCGGCGCCCGCCTTGCTGCCCTTGAGCTGCTGGTACGTGGCGAGCGCCTGCTGCGCGGTGCCCGTGGCCAGGATGCGAGAGACCTCGTCGGCGATGGACTTGAGCGGCTGCTTCGGCGTGACGCCGTTCAGGATGCTCAGCACGCCAGCGGACAGCGGCCGGGGGCTGGCGCCGCGTCCCACGTTGGAGAGCGCGACGACGACCTGCTTCTTCTCCGGGACCCGCACGAAGAAGGCGCTGAACCCGTTGATGCCACCCCCATGGTAGACGGCCGCCAGCTTCGTCTTGCCGTCATCCAGCCTGAACGGCTCCAGCGACACCCCGAAGCCGTACTGGTCCAGGCCCGGCGTCGTCATCTTCTTCTTCAGCTCCTCCGACAACAGGGAGGTGCCCTGCAGCGCCTTGTCCCACAGGTACAGGTCCTCCACCGTCGAGTAGATGGAGCCCGCCGCGTACGGCAACCCCATGTCCAGGTAGTCCGCATTGACGTACTGGCCCGACTTGAAGTCGTACCCCGACGCGCGCTTGGGCAGCACCGTCGCGGACACGTCGTAGCCCGTGTTCTTCATGCCCGCCGGCTTGAAGATGCGCTCCTCCAGCACCTGCGCGTACGTCTTGCCCGTCACCTTCTCGATGATGGCGCCCAGGAGGAAGTAGCCCGAGTTGTTGTACGCGTACTTCGTCCCCGGCTCGAACTGGAGGTCCCCCGAGCAGTGCTCCTTCACGAACGCGTCGACGGTGAAGGGGTCTCTGGCCACGTCGCCGAACTTCGGGTTCGACGTGTAGCTGGGGATGCCGGAGGTGTGGTTCAACAGGTGCGTCACCGTGACGCGCGAGCCCGTGTCCTGACGGTAGTCCGTCAGGTGCTTCGTCACCGGGTCCTCCAGGCCCACCTTGCCCTCACCCACGAGCTGCAGGATGAGCGTGGCGGTGAACTGCTTGGTGATGGAGCCGATGCGGAACTTCGTGTCGGGCCCCGCGGGAATCCCCCACTCCATGTTCGCCTGGCCGTAGCCCTTCTTGAGGACGATGCCCGTCTCGTCCGCGACCAGCAGGCTCCCGTTGAACTGGTTGAGCGCGTGGTACCTCGCCGCCAGCCGCTCCATCGCCTCCTTGTCCTTGCGGCTCGCCGCGTCCGCCGGGGAGACCGCCAACAAGAACCCCAGGCCCACCGCGACACCCGCATCCATCCAAGCCAGCTTCATTCCGCTCTCCAAGGAAGTTGAATCGCCCCGCTCCATCCGAGCCGGCCCGGCGGCGTCCCATGCTCCACCGGGAACGAACCGGGCGACCAACCATTGCGCCGCGGCCGTGCCCCGCCCGGGCCCGCGCCTGCCCGGCCGTGACGGATGCCCACCTACAGGCCGGGAAGCGGGGCAGGCGCCCGGCGCTCAGGTTTCGCTGTCCAACACCGGGCGGTAGCGCTAGTTAAGACGGCTTCCGGGAGTTCCGATGACCGCCGCCCTGCTGTCCCTGACCCTCGCCTTCGGCCTCGTCACCGGCCAGTTCGCGCCCCAGCAGGCCGCGAGCGAGCCTCTCGCCCCGGCCCTGGAGCAGCGCGTCCAGAAGCTCGGCAAGACGCTGCGTTGCGCGGTGTGCCAGGGCCTCTCCATCTCCGACAGCCCGTCCTCCATGGCCCGCGCGCAGCTGGACATGGTCCGGGAGCTCGTCTCCGAGGGGAAGAGCGACCAGGAGGTGGTCGAGTTCTTCGTGTCGCGCTACGGCGAATGGGTCCTCCTGGAGCCCAAGGCCGAGGGCTTCAACTGGTTCGTCTGGCTGGGCCCCGTCGCGCTGCTCGTCGTGGGCGGCTTCGTCATCTGGAGACAGCTGCAGCAGGGCCCCGCCCTGGAGCCCGCGCCCCAGGCC
>NZ_SRLW01000262.1:0-14079 GCF_006518215.1 Myxococcus sp. AB025B | reverse complement strand
GGGGAGGGGCGAGCGACGGGGGCCGACGACACTGGTCATGCGGGCATTATCGGCAACGACGCGTCACAGGTTGTCCCGTCTCCGTGTCTTTTTTGATGACGCCGGAAAACTGGGGATTTCCCGGCGATATTGACGTCTTTTCCAGGGCTTGGCGGCGCCCTGGAGCCCCGGAGGTTCAGTTCCGGAGGAGCTCGGTCTGCGTCCGGCCGTCGGCGCCGAGGCCATCCAGGCGGACGAAGTCGACGGAGAAGGGCCAGGACGTCTTCACGAAGATGTGGAGCAGCTGGGCGGGGCCGGCGCTGAACTTCGTCCAGGCCTGCACGGCGCAGCCGCCGCCCTGGGCCTGGGTGGTGGTGAGGTCGATGGGGCGATCCGCGAAGGCACGCAGGCGGATGCGGACGCGGCCCCCGTCGGGTGTGAGCTCCACCTGCTGCGTGTCCTCCAGGCCGTAGGCGGGTTGCTCGACGCCAAGCAGGTCCTCCACCTCCGACTCACCACGCTCCAGCATGCGCCAGTACACGCGCACGGGCTTGTTCCCCACCGGATGGCAGGCCTCGTCGAGCCGCACGGCGTAGTGGACCTGGTTGCGGTTCTCGCTCCGGGTGAGGAAGAAGGCGGAAGGCTCCTGGGGCGACGGCTCCGCGAAGGCCAGCGAGGGGATGAGCGCCAGCGCGGCGGTGACGACGGTCCTGAACCAGGTGTTGCGGTGCACGACGATTCCCCCCTTCACGGCGAAGTGACGCGGGCGGCGATGCTGGGAAGGTAAACACCCCAGGCGCCGACAGCTGTCACCCGGCCCGAGCCCTGCGGCCGGGCGGTGCCTAGCATGGAAGGCGGCCCAGGTCTGCTTTCACACGTGCCCGGGTGTCCTGGGGTGGGCGCCCGCCGCGTGGCCTGACTTAACCCCGGCCCCTGGCGGCCGCATGACGAACCGCCAGGGAGGGCTGGACCCAGGGCCCGGGCGGTGCGTGCCCCAGGCCCGGGTGGTGCATCACGGCGTGGTGAAGAAGGAGCTGATGGCCTCGGCGCTGTGGAAGGGCAGCTTCTCGAGCGACGTGAAGGGCTCGCTCAGGTCGAACCCGGGCGACATGATGGAGGCCACGCGCAGGTAGTAGATGCTGTCGGGCTGCAGCGTGCCCGGGGGCAGGCGGACCCGGGTGGTGGAGCCCGGGGCGTAGATGCTGCCGGCGGGCATCAGGAAGCGCAGCTGGGCGTCGTAGCGGTAGAGCGTCACGCGGTAGGCGTGGGGCGTGCCGAGCGTGGGCGGCGTCCAGGCGAGGACGGGGCTGTTGGTGCCCACCTCGCGCTGCACGTTCGCGGGGACGCCGTCGATGGTCAGCGAGCGGGGCGGGGACACCTGCGGCTGCACGGGGCCGGCGATGAGGTTGTCGAACACGTCGTACGAGTAGAGGCGACCCGACAGATACATGGAGACACCCGAGTCATCCGGCACCGGAGACAGGACGCGGAACGGATAGCTGTGGATGCCGACGAGGCCCCAGCTGGACGGGAAGGGATTGCCGAACTTCAGGCGACTGGTGAAGTTGAACGACGCGTTCCGGGGGAGGAACAGGTTGAGCAGCTCACCGGAGTAGCCCACCCAGCGCCCGCCGGTGTTGTGCGCGTTGGGGAGGACCTCGAAGAGGGGCGTGGAGCCGGTGGCCTGCGGGTGCACGTCCGTGGCGAACTGGGTGTACGCGGGCAGGCGCCACTCGATGGGGAACTCGCGCATCGGCGTGGGCTGCAGGTAGCCCGTCACGGGCAGCGGGGTGATGCCGTCCGGCACGTAGTCGAACGCGCCCATCTGCACGGAGCGCTCCACCGCGGCGTAGCCCAGCGCCGTCCCGTCCGGCGCCGTGCCGGCGCTGAACTGGCTGAGCTGATTGACATACATCCGGTCGCCCTTGGAGGCGTCGAAGGTGGGCAGGTTGTAGCCGCTGCTCAGGCCGAGGTCGGCCTGGTTGGTGAGCAGCGTCGTCTGGCCATCGGGAATCTGGTCGAAGACGTTCACGTAGCCGAACAGGTCCACCTCACCTGAGGTGAGCTGGAGGCTGGAGCCGGGCTGCTGGCTGCTCCAGGTGTTCTGCCACGGCGCCAGGTTGAGCAGGTTGAGCTGCAGCGTGGTGAGGTAGCTGTTCGAGTACTCGGCGTCCATCCGCCCCAGGCGGTTGCGGCCGAGGTCGATGTGGCGCGCGTCGGTGATGACGTGCGTGGCGCCGGTGCGCAGGTAGAACGGGCCGGAGGGCACGCCATTGAAGCGCCAGCCGCCCGGCACCGCGGAGCCGAGGATGAGCTGGAAGGTGGAGCCCTGCTGCACGAGGATTTCGGGCGGGTTGGCGGACAGGTCATTGACCTGCTCGGCGATGCCCACCGACGTGTAGAAGCGCGTGGTGTCGGTCACCAGTACCGCGTCGGGCGAGGGGCCCGCGTCGGGAGTGGGGCCGCCATCGGTGGGGGAGGCGTTCTCCGTCCCCGGGTCGATGTTCGCCTGCCCATCATTCAGTTCCTGCTCCTGTCCGGGGGCTGCGCCACATCCGACCAACCAGACCACGCACGCCGAGCCGAGTACCGCGGAGAAACGAGACCGCTTCACGAAGACCTCCTGATGGAAATGCCGCGGTCACAATACGCGCGGGCACCTCGGCTCTGGCTGTCTTGGCGAATCAATCCCTCACCGCGAAATCATCCGCGTGTGTTTTGCGCAATCCGGGCGCGTCGGGTGTGGTGCTTGCGGAGGTCTGCCCGGAGGTCGAAACGGCGGCTCCCCGCGACCTCACGGGGAGCCGTGGCGCGCCTCAACGCGTGGGGAGCAGATCTTTCTTGCGCCAGTCCTCGAGGTAGAGCGACATCAGCTCGCGGTCCAGGGGGCGGAATTCGAGGCCGAGTCCGGAGAGGGTCTCGCGGGTGTTCCGGGCGTCGTAGACGGGCATGCCCTCGTAGACCTCCCAGCGCGTCGAGCCGCCGCCATAGACCTGCTCGTGGAGCATGGGCACCAGGGCGCAGAGCGGGTTCTGGGCCGCGCGAGGGTCCTTCATGAGGCGGTCCACCCATTCCTCGTAGGGGACGCGGCTGAGCGGCTGCCCGCAGTCGGCGAGCAGGGCGTAGAGCGCGTCCATGTCGATGGAGTCGCGAGGGGAGGGCGGCACCAGGTGATAGGCCTTGCCGATGGCGCCCTCGCGCGAGGCGATGCCGAGCAGCGCGCCGCTGACGAAGTCCACGGGCACCATCTCCTTGCGCTGGCGCGGGAGGATGGGGCAACCGCCAATCTGGATGCAGCCGCGCACGAAGCGCGCGACGAAGTCGTCCGGGTTCCCGACGCCCGTGCGGGTGTCTCCCATGATGAAGCCCGAGCGGTAGATGTTCACCGCCAGCCCGCGCTCGATGGCCTCCCACACGCGCTTCTCGGCCACCCACTTGCTGGCCGCGTACCCCAAGTCGTAGCGCAGGCAGTCGAGGTGCTTGTCCAGCTCCTCGTCCTCGCGCAGGACCTGGGTGCCGTTGAAGTAACCGGTGGGGCCGAACACGGCGATGGTGGACACGTAGTGCACGGGCGTGGGCCCCAGCGCGGCCAGCCGCAGCACCTCCGTGGTGCCCTCGACGTTGACGGCCTTGTGCGCCTCGTAGGGCTGCACGTAGTTCACGTGCGCGCCGACGTGGAGGATGGCCTCCGCCCGCTCGACGATGGACTGTCGTTGCCCGGCGCCCAGGCCCAGGCGGGGGGCGCCGAGGTCCCCGAGCACCGGCTCGATGCGAGGCGCGAAGGAGTCCTCCCACAGGTCGTACTTCTCCAGGGCCCGGCGGACGCGAGCGAGCGCTGTCTCCGCGTCCCTCGCGCGAACCAGGCAGGCCACCTGCGCCTTCGTCGTCCGCATCAGGTCGCGGAGCATGAAGGCGCCGAGGAAGCCCGTGACGCCCGTGAGGAAGACGCAGCGCATGTCCTCCAGCGCGCGTCCCTTCGTCACCGGCCTGCCCGCGGCGGGTGCGATGTCCTCGGGCAGGCGCGCGTCCTCGCGCCAGGCGTCGGGCCCCGCGATGGCGCGGCCCTCGTCCTGCACACCCGCCAGCGCCTGTCGCACCGCTTCGATGAAGTCCCCCAGCGTCCGTGCCTCATGGAGGGCGTGTGCGGAGAGACCCACGCCGAACTTCTCGCGCAGCCGCAGCGTCAGGCGTCCCGTCATCAGGGAGTTGCCGCCCAGGCGCACGAAGTCATCGCCAGGGGACGCGGTCTCCACGCCGAGCAGCTCGGTCCAGATGTCACTCACGCCCGCGACGACGGGGTCCTCCAGCGGGGGTGTGCTCTGTGCGGGCACCGCTCCGGCTCCTGGCGACACGGGGCGGGGCAGCGCCGCGCGGTCGACCTTTCCATTCGCGGTGACGGGGAGCCGCTCCAGCAGGACGAAGCGAGACGGCACCATGGGCTCCGACAGCCTGTCGCGCAGGAAGTCGCGGAGGGCGTCCTCGAGGCCCGGGCCGGTGTCCTTGGGTACGACGAAAGCCGCCAGCGACTTCTCGCCATCGGGTCTCTCCTGGAGTGTCACCACGGCGTCCCAGACGAGCCCGCTCCGCAGGAGCGTCTTGGAGACCTCGTCCAGCTCGATGCGATGACCGCGAATCTTCACCTGGTGGTCGGCCCGGCCCAGGTACTCCAGCGTCCCGTTCTCGCGCCACCGCGCCAGGTCTCCGGTGCGGTAGATGCGCAGCGCCTTTCCGTCCTTCAGTCCGGGCACCGTGGGGAAGCGCTCCGCGGTGAGCTCCGGCTGGTGGAGATAGCCGCGCGCGAGGCCCTCTCCCGCCAGGCACAGCTCTCCCATCTGGCCCGGTGCGACGGGGCGCAGGTCCCCGTCGAGCAGGAACACCTCGGTGCGCGCGATGGGCTTCCCGATGGGGATGGAGCCGCTCAAGGCATCCTGGAGGCGGGCCTCGTGGGCGGTCGCGTAGATGGACACCTCCGTGGGGCCGTAGCCGTTGACGAGCCGCTCGGGAGGGTGGCTCTCCAGTACCGCGCGGAAGAGGCGGGGATTGGCGCGCTCTCCCCCCACGACCACCAGCCGAAGCCCGCCGAAGGCATCCGGACAGGCCTGGGCCACCAGGTTGAAGAGGGCGGTGGCGATGGTCATCACGTCGACGCGCATGTCGCGCAGGGCCTGGCGGAAGGCCTGGGCATCCAGGAGCGTCGCCTTGGAGATCACCACGAGCGCGGCCCCGTTGAGCAGCGCGCCCCAGATTTCATAGAGGGAGATGTCGAACGCGTGGCTGGTGAGCTGCGCGACGCGCTCCCCGGGACGGATGCCGAGGATGGGATTGTCGATGACCAGTCGGCGGATGCCCTTCGCGAGGACCTCGATGCCCTTGGGACGTCCCGTCGTCCCGGACGTGTACATGATGTACGTCCGTCGCTCCGGGGTGTCGCGCGGACCGGTGAAGGTCTCGGGCTCGCGCGCCACGTGGTCCGCGTCACGTTCCAGGCAAAGGCAGCTCAATCCAGCCCGGGCGCAATGCGTCTCTTCCGTCAGGGTCTCGGTGAGGAGGACCTTCGTTCCGGAGTTTTCCAGGATGTATGCGATTCTCTCGCGAGGGTGCTGGAGGTCCAGCGGGACGTGAGAGGCGCCCAGCTTGGCGAGGGCCACATGGGCCACGATGGCTTCGATGCCTCGCCGCATGGCCACGGCGACAGGCGTCTCCTCTCCCACGCCTCGGTGGCGCAGCGCGTTCGCGAGCTGATTGGCCCGGCGGTCCAGCGCGTCATAGGTGACGCGCTTGACGCCCCAGTGGATGGCGACGGCGCCGGGCTGGAGGTGGACCTGGGCCTGCCACAGGTCCGCGAGCCCTGCCTGAGACGGAGGACGCCTTGGAGGAACGCTGCTTTTCGATGGGGATTCGTTGATGTGCATGCTCGTCGCGCGCTCCTCATGGATGTGTCGGGTGGGGTGTTTGACATTTGTTTAATGTCAATTGGGCGTTTGTCGATGAAATTCCTTGCATGTCTTGCGTCTGGAGGTGGCGGGTGGCGCCTGCGGGCATCCGGGGTGCCCGCAGCGCCTGCTCATGCGGGCCTGAGGCCTGCGTCAGGTGTCGTCGCAGTCTTGAAGCGGGATGAACCACACCTGGAAGGAGCCGGTGTCATCCATGGCGCGGAAATAGATGCGGTCGCCGACGCGGGTGAAGCCCTCCGGGAGTGAGCTCTCGCCGCGTGTCGCGATGTCCGCCAGGGGAAGGCTGGAGGCGACGGTGCCGTGGGTGAACCAGGGCTCCAGCCCTTCGCCCGGCGCCGAGGCGGCGAAGAGGGCGGCGCCCTGGCCCAACGGGAACAGGGGCGAGGCGTACTCGTCACCCAGGCTGAGCGCTGCCGACAAGGCGGAGGTGCCCGCGGTGGTGCCGTCGGAGGTCCAGAGTGTCGCGGCGCGCGGTGCGGGCCCGGGGCTCGCGATGGCCACGGAGAAGAAGAGCCGCTCTCCCGAGACCGTGTATTGTTGCAGATAAGGGTAGGCCGCCTCCTCGCCCGCATAGGGGTTGGGGAGGGTGACGACCGCGGCCTTCCCGCCGCCACGCAACGACAGTCGCTGGATGCGCATCCGCATGCTCGTGGCGTCGACCGAGGCCAGGTAGGCATTGCCTTTCAAGGCGCCGAGCAGGGTGACACCCTTGCCGAAGGCATCCACCCGCCGGGTCCCCGTCGCCGTGCCATCCGTCCTCCACACCTCCGTGTTCGCTCCGTCCACGAACAGGAACAGCCCCACGTCACCGGTCTGTCCCGTGCCGGTGATGGGCACTTGCTGGGCATCGACCTTCTTGACGAGGGCCGTGCCGGCGGCGGTGCCGTCCGTGCGCCACAGGGACGTGCCCTGCGCCGCCGAGGACAGGAAGAAGAGCTGGTAGGGGCCCACGCGCAGCGACATGTTCCCGAGCGTCGACTCCGGACCGAAGCGCGCGAAGCGCAGCGTACCCTCGGGCGTTCCATCCGTGTGCCACAGCTCCAGCTCCGGTGCTCCGGGCGTGGGGCTCCATTGGCGCATGAAGGTGAGCTTCCCATTCTGGGCCGCGACGAAGGCGAGGTGCGTGCCTTCAGGGCCTGGAGTCAAATCCCTGACCAGGTGGGTGCCCGCCTCGGTGCCATCGCTGACCCACAGCTCGCGTCCCGTCGCGGGCTGGTCGAGAAGGAAGAACACCCGAGGGCCCACGGGTATCAGGTTGCGCAGGGCGGGGATTCCCACCGATGCCGCGGGGAAGGACTTCACCCGGGTCGTCCCCACCGGCGTGCCATTGCTGCGCCAGAGGGCGGCGCTTCCGTCGAACAGGTTGGTGGCGAAGTAGAGCGCGCCTTCGACATCGGCGAACCACTCGGGGAAGGGGCCGTTGAGCGTGGCGCCGGAGCCAGGGGGGATGACGACCGCGAGGCGCGCGGGGAGGCCCGGGCAGACCTGCTCCGTGAGCGCCTTTGGCGCCGAGGCTCCCTGGACGCTTGCCGTGGAGCGGGTGGGGGGCGCGACGCCCGCGCCTCGAAGCTCCAGTCGGGTGGGGCCCCCGCAGCCGGCGAGCACCAAGCCCATCAGCACACACACATGTCTTGCTTGCATGTCCCTCTCCTCCGTGGCGACAACCGACGGAGGATGGGATGAGCGGAAGGGGTTCCCCTATCCGCCAGCGAGGCGAGCCCCTATTCAGGGACGGACAGGCGCCCTCCCAGGATGACGACACCCGGATGGCGGGCGTCGCTGACGTCGAATCGAAGCACAGGGCATGGCGATATCGCCATGGAGTTGTTTTTGAATCCCGATGACTGATTCGTGGCGCCGTGGCGCGAGGTTCCTGGGCCCGGGGGGGAAGGGGGGCTTCTGAGTTCCCCTCGGCGCGTCACCGGGCGCTATAACGCTGCCTGGACAGCTCGAGGAGAACTCGTGGGAATCATCCGGCTCGTGGGAGTGATGCTCGCCGTCGCGGGCGGCGTGTTGCTGTGGACGGGGCTCAATGCGCGGGAGTCGCTCACCGAGCGAGCCACCCAGGCCTTCACCGGCAAGTACACGGAGCAGACCACGCTGTACCTGGCGGGCGGGGGCGCCGCGCTCGCGGGAGGCCTCCTGCTGGTGCTGTTCGGCGGCGGTCGCGGCAAGCGTCGCTAGTCGGCACGCGCGGGGGCTGGCTTCTCGCGCCGTCCCGGCGCGAGCGGGTGTCGCCCCTGCTGAGTCGCTCGCGGGCGCGGGTGTTGCTTCGTCCGGGTCGCGCGCTGGCGCGGGCGCTTCCTCGTCCGGGTCGCGCGCTGGCGCGGGCGCTTCCTCGTCCGGGTCGCGCGCTGGCGCGGGCGTTTCCTCGTCCGGGTCGCGCGCTGGCGCGGGCGCTTCCTCGTCCGGGTCGCGCGCTGGCGCGGGTGCTTCCTCGTCCGGGTCGCGCGCTGGCGCGGGAGTTTCCTCGTCCGGGTCGCGCGCTGGCGCGGGAGTTTCCTCGTCCGGCTCACTCGCGGGCGCAGGTGTTGCCCATCGCCCCCGCTGTGCGCTACCCGGAAGCAGTCTGCCTCCCGGCCGCGCGTCAGCGCGCGAGCAGTTGCTCAGGTAGGGCGCACCGGCGCCTCGTGCGCGGGGTCGCCGACGGCGTGCAATCGGGACCATCCTCGCTCCCGGAGCAGCCGGTGGATGGGCTCACGCAGCGAGGCTCGCCGTCGCTGCTCCGCGTCCGGCGTCCCCTCTCCGCTCGAGGGCACTCGCCAGACGGCGGCGCCCTCTCCGGAGGGAGGCGCTTCTCCCTCCAGCACGAGCCGGATGACCATCGGCGGAGGCCCCAGGGCGTCCACGGCGCCGGTCCCCATGTCCAGCGTGGCATGCGCCCGGTCCGGTGCGCACAGGCCGTTGAACACGGCGACGGCCTGCTCGGCCACCGCGCGGTGGGAGCACTCGAAGATGACGCGCCACGGGCGGTGTGTGGGCGTCGCCGTCGGCGTCATCAGCCACCGGAACAGGAACACCGCGAGCGTCGCGCCGAGCAGCTGCGCGGCCACGAAGGACTCGACATCCATCGCGTGCAGCGCGCTGGCGCGGGTGCTCACCGCCCGGGCGAGGATGAGCGCCGGGTTCGCCAGCGAGCGCGAGTCGGTGAACCACACCGTGGCCGCGGCATACCCGGCCACGACGAAGTGGGTGGCGGAGGGCCGGGTGCGCACGCAGCCGCGCACCACGATGAGCAGGCCGAACGTCGCCACCAGCTCCGTGAGGAACTGCGCCGAGCTGGCCGAGGGCGTCCGCGTGGCGATGAGCAGCGGCTCCCCGCACATGAGGTGGGCCACCAGCCGTCCCGCGAGCCCTCCGCCCAGCTGGGCCAGCACGTAGCGCGGCACGTCCCGCCACGGAGTGCCGTCCTCGAGCGCGTCCGCGAAGGTGAGGGCGGGGTTGAAGTGCGCGCCGGACAGCGGCTGGAGCACCCAGGTGAGGCACGCGAGCACGACGCCGGCCGCCAGGGACATGAAGAGGCGGTTGTCGGTGGCGCTCACGCCCAGGTGCTCGGCGCCGTGGTGCGCGCCCTCCAGGGCCACCACGAGCAGTCCGCAGCCGAGCGCTTCGACGGCGAGCCGTCGGGGGCGATTGAGCCGCCCGGCGCTGGCGGAGGTCGTGGATGCATCGGCGCTCGTCATCGCGGGGCCCTCCTGCGGCGCTCCCACCCTATGCCTGGGGGAAAGGGCCGTCAAAGCCGACGCGAGCGCCTGCCCGGCGCGACTATTCGAACGTCAGCGAGGAGCCACCGGACAGGTCCTCCTTCAGCATCTCGGGGCGGCCGAAGACGCGCACGTGGCTGCCACCCGAGGCGCTCACTCGCAAGGTGTCGGACACTCGCAGCGAGGCCATGCCGCCGCCGCTGGACTCCAGCGCCGCCTCCCGCGACGCGAGCTTTGCCGCATACACCTCGCTCCCACCCGACAGGTCCAGCCTCATCCGGCGCGCCTCACCCTCCAGGAGCGCATACGCGCCTCCGCTCAGGGAGAGCGCCACCGACTCCGCGCGCAGCTCACGCACCAGGACCGCGCCGCCGCCGCTGGCGGACACGCTGAAGTGATTCGCGTCGACGTGGCCCGTCACGTCCGTGCGCCCGCCACCCGAGCGCTCCAGCGCCTCCAGGCTCGGCACCACCACCTCGACGCGCAGCGGATTGGGCGAGTCCCAGCCCACCGAACCGTGCCCGCCGAAGTGCACCCGCAGTCGGTCCCCGTCATGGTCCGTCCGCATGCGGGCGACGAGGTTGTCATCGCCGATGATGAGGACCGAGTGGGGCCGCGTCGGGTCCACCTGGACGTGCGCGGGGATGCCGTCCTCCACCTCCAGCCGGTCGAACACGGGCGTGGTCCGCGACTCCTCAATCGAATGCCCGCTGCCCTCCAGGTGGTGTCCGAAGCCACAGCCCGACAACCACGCCGCCGCCAGCAGCGCGAGCCCCGCGCCTTGCTCCCGTGCTCCCAGTCGCATCGTCCCGCTCCCGTGTCCGACAGGTCCGGGCACTGGAACACCGCGGGGGCCGGGATGTGTCACCCGGGCCCCCACGGAGTGCGCGAAAGGGGGCCTACGCGTTCAGCGCCGCGGCGTGGTGCCGCAGGTGGTCCTCCATGAACGTGGAGACGAAGTAGTAGCCGTGGTCGTACCCCTCGTGGATGCGCAGGGTGAGCGGCTGTCCCGTGGCGGCGCAGGCCTCGCGCAGCAGCTCCGGCTTGAGCTGCTCCTGGAGGAACTTGTCGCCCGTGCCCTGGTCCACCAGCAGCGTGGGCAGGTGCTGCTTCGCGGCGCGGATCAGCTCCGTGGCGTCATACGCGCGCCACGCCTGGGTGTCCTCGCCCAAGTAGCCCTTGAAGGCCTTCTGTCCCCACGGCACGCGCATGGGCGCGACGATGGGGGCGAACGCGGACACGGAGCGGTAGCGCCCGGGCTGCCGCAGCGCCGACACGAGCGCGCCATGGCCTCCCATGGAGTGGCCGAAGATGCCCTCCCGGTCCTCGCGGGCGGGGAAGTGGCGGGCGATGAGCGCGGGCAGCTCCTTCGTGACGTACGTGCCCATGCGGTAGCGCGCGGACCACGGCGCCTGGGTGGCGTCCAGGTAGAAGCCCGCACCCACGCCGAAGTCCCAGGACGTGTCCTCGCCCGGATACCCCGCGCCCCGAGGGCTGGTGTCCGGCGCCACCAGCATCACCCCCAGCTGTGCCGCCACACGCTGCGCGCCGCCCTTCGTCAGGAAGGTCTCCTCCGTGCACGTGAGGCCCGCGAGGTAGTAGAGCACCGGCACCTTGCGCTCCCGCGCCTGCGGCGGGACGAAGATGCCGAAGCGCATCTCGCCCCCGCACGCCTCGGACACGTGCTTGTAGAAGCCCTGCGTGCCGTCGAAGCAGCGGTGCTGGCTGATGAGCGTGGGGGCAGCCATCATGAGTACTTCACCACGCTGCGGATGGACTCGCCCTTGTGCATCAGGTCGAAGCCCTGGTTGATGTCCTCCAGCTTCAGCGTGTGGGTGATGAGGTCGTCGACGTTGATCTTCCCGTTCATGTACCAGTCGACGATCTGCGGCACGTCCGTGCGGCCGCGCGCGCCGCCGAAGGCGCTGCCCTTCCACACGCGCCCGGTGACGAGCTGGAACGGCCGCGTCTTGATCTCCTGCCCCGCGCCCGCCACGCCGATGACGATGCTCTCACCCCAGCCGCGGTGGCAGCACTCGAGCGCCTGGCGCATCGTGTTCACGTTGCCGATGCACTCGAAGCTGTAGTCCGCGCCGCCGTTGGTCAGGTTGACCAGGTACGGCACCAGGTCGCCCTCGACCTCCTTCGGGTTGACGAAGTGGGTGAGGCCGAACTTCTCCGCCATGGCCTTGCGCGCCGGGTTGATGTCCACGCCGACGATCTGGTCCGCGCCCACCATGCGGGCCGCCTGCACCACGTTGAGGCCGATGCCGCCCAGGCCGAAGACGACGACGCGCGCGCCGGCCTCCACCTTGGCCGTGTACACGACGGCGCCGATGCCCGTCGTCACGCCGCAGCCGATGTAGCAGACCTTGTCGAACGGGGCGTCCTCGCGAATCTTCGCGACGGCGATCTCCGGCAGCACCGTGTACTGCGCGAAGGTGGACGTGCCCATGTAGTGGTGCACGGCCTGCTTGCCCAGGCGGAAGCGGCTGGTGCCGTCCGGCATCAGGCCCTTGCCCTGCGTGGCGCGGATGGCCGTACACAGGTTCGTCTTGCGCGACAGGCACGACTTACACTGCCGGCACTCGGGCGTGTAGAGCGGGATGACGTGGTCGCCCTTGCGCACCGACGTCACGCCCGGGCCCACGTCCACCACCACGCCCGCGCCCTCGTGACCGAGGATGGCGGGGAAGAGCCCCTCCGGGTCCGCTCCGGAGAGCGTGAACTGGTCCGTGTGGCAGATGCCGGTGGCCTTCAGCTCCACGAGCACCTCGCCCGCCTTGGGTCCCTCCAGGTGCACCGTCTCGATGACCAACGGCTTGCCTGCCTCGAGCGCCACCGCCGCGCGCACGTCCATACACGAGCCTCCCTGTGAGAAATGAAGGGCGGGAGCGTAATGCGCGGCGGGCGGGTGTCGCACGACGGATTCGCTCGCTGATGCCTGGCGGACGCTTCCGGGGCTTATCGACAAATGAAGAAGGGCCTGGAGCCGACGCGCGGTTCCAGGCCCTTCGGGCAAGGCAGGGGAGGGACTACGGCGTGCCGGCCGCGGCCTGGGCCTTGGCGGCCTTCTGCGCCTCGCTGAACTTCTTGGTCATCTCCGCGAACTGACCCTGGTACTCGTCCATCTTCTTCTGGTGCTCGGCGGCGCGGGCGTTGGCCTCGTCGACGATGGTCTTGTCCTTGGCGTTCTCGGCGGCCTCGGACAGCGCCATGTCCTTCTGCTGCCGCTCGTACTCCATGAGGCGGCCCATCACGACGCGCTTGTTGAGGTACGTGTTGGCGGAGTTCGGGTTGATGGCGATGACCTGGTCATAGATGCTCAGCGACTTCTCCAGGTCCGCCTTGACGATGGGGGCCGACATGGAGCGCGCGCCGCCCTTCTGGGCGTAGATCTCCGCGATCCACCCGAGGGACGCCTCGTCCTTGGGCTCGATCTTGAGCGCCTCGTTGAAGTACTTCTCCGCGTCCTCCAGCGTGCCGCCCTTCATGTGCATGCTGGCCAGGGTGCGGTAGGTCTCGGCCTTGTCCGCGGGGGTGGTCTTCATCTCGAGGATCTTCAGGACGGCCTCGCTGGCCTTGTCCATCTGTCCGAGCTCGAGGTGGGCGAAGGCCTTCTTCTCCCAGACCTTCTCCTGCTTGGGGTCCGCCTGGAGCGACAGGGCGTAGGCCTCGGTGGCCTCCTTGTACTCCTTCTTCGCCAGGTGGTTGGTGCCCTTGACGCGGTGCTGCTTGGCGACGTCGTTCTCCTCGCTACAGGCCACGGTGCCACCCAGTGCGAGAACTCCGACCATCAGACCGACTCGTGCCAGTCGCTTCATGTGTGTGAACCTCTCGAGCGGGCCTGGGGAGTCGACCCCGGCCCAGTCCATCCTGCTGTTCGCTCAGCGTGGGACCCGCCCTCACGCGGATCCGGAATCAGGGGCGAGCATACCCGAAGTCACGGCCCCGCCACCCAGGAGCAGCGCGCGCCTGCCTCCCTGCCTTCCGGCCACCCCCTCCTGGGGCCCGGTCCACCCGACGTGGGGGCGCCTGTGGACACCCGGGGTGTGGGGGCGCTGCTAGGGTGCGGCCCCGTGTTTCCCCCCGTCGGAACTCTCGCGCCATGACCGTCCTCACCCGACGTACCGTCCTCCAGGGGCTCGCCGTCACCGCCGCGGGCTGTGCCTCGACGCGCCCCCTCGTCGCGCCGCGCTCCGGGCCGTCGTTGCCCCTGGGCGCGCAGCTGGGCGACGTGCGCACCGGGGCCGTCAGTGTCTGGGGCAAGGCGGAGCGGGCCTCCCGGCTCGTGGTGGAGTGGAGCGAGGACTCGCGCTTCGCCCGGGGCGTCCACCGGGTCGAGGGTGGACGGCTCACTGCCGAGACGGACTTCACCGGCGTGGTGGACCTCACGGGCCTGCCTCCGGGGCGCGAGCTCTTCGTGCGGGTGCTCGCGGAGG
>NZ_SRLW01000261.1:0-14088 GCF_006518215.1 Myxococcus sp. AB025B | reverse complement strand
GCGCTCGTCCTGGACGGAGGGGGGCGGCGTCTCGGGCACGTCCCGCGAGACGACCAGGCGCGGTGACAGGGGCGCCGTGGCGGGCGCGGACTTCCTGCCGCCGCGCGGGGCCTTCCGGGTCGAGCCCTTCCTCGCGGCGCTCTTCCGCGGGGCCGCCTTCCTCGCGACGCGCTTCGTCGTGGCAGCCTTCTTCGCGGTGCTCTTGCGAGCCGCGCCCTTCTTCGCGGCGCTCTTCCTCGCGGTGGCCTTCCGGGCCGTGGGCTTCTTCGTCGCGGCCTTCTTCGTCGTGGAGGCGCGCCGGGATGACTTCTTCGCAGCACTCGACTTGCGCTTCTTCGTCGCCATGGGTGAGCCCCTCCTGGGCGGCGCGCATCGTAGCGCTCTCCTGGTGCGGGTCGGCAGCCCCTGGGTGCAGGTCTCCGGCCGGCGCCTCCCCGGTGGAGCCCACCGGCGGCCCCTCCGCTCGCCCGCACGCCGAGTGTCGACTCGTCGGTGCCGGCCCCCTGTCCGGCCCCACGGCTTGGCGCTCGCCTGGACGCCTGGGGGGCGGTGGTCCGGCATCCGGACTTTTCCCCAGGGATTCCAGGGTCTTGGTCAACTTTGACCCAGCCGGACCGGAGCGCATCGATGGCCTGGAACCCTGGCGGACAAACTGTTAGCAGGCCGGGCGTTGGTTCACCTGATTGCTCCTGGCGTCATGCTGGTAGCAAGAGGGCCCCGCGAGATGTTCACATGCCGCCGCGCGCTGCGAGCAGGGCCGCCCCGCGCGCATTGGAATGCCCCCGCCCGAACCCCATTGGACTTCCGCCTCTGAATGAATGACTCGCTAGAGACCCTCCTCGCCGATGGAATCATCGAGGCCGTTCTCGGCCAACTGAAGACGGGCAAGGAGGCGGAGGTGTGGCTCGTCCAGCACGCCGGGCAGGTGGTGGCGGCCAAGCTGTACAAGGAGCGCCACGAGCGTAACTTCCGCAACAACGTGGGCTACCGGGAGGGGCGTGAGGTGCGCAATTCGCGCACGCGTCGCGCCATGGAGAAGGGCAGCAAGTTCGGGCAGGCCGCCGCGGAGGAAGCCTGGAAGAGCGCGGAGTCGGACTCGCTCTACAAGCTGCACGCGCAGGGCGTCCGGGTGCCCACGCCGGTGTTGTTCTACGAGGGCATCCTCCTGATGGAGGTGGTCATCGACGCGCAGGGGCATCCGGCCCCGCGCCTGGTCGAGGCGCCGCCGACCACGCCCGAGGAAGCGCTGGCGATGTACGTGGACCTGCGCGCGCAGGTCATCAGCATGCTGTGCGCGGACCTCATCCACGGAGACCTGTCGCCGTACAACATCCTGATGGGGTACGCGGGGCCGGTCATCATCGACTTCCCGCAGACCATCGCCGCGGCGCGCAACAACCGCGCGGAGTTCTACTTCCGCCGCGACCTGGACAACGTGCGCGAGTTCCTCGCGACGTACGCTCCCGCGCTGTACGGCATGGCGGGGGACACCGGCGAAATCTGGAGCGCCTATGTGCGGCGCGAGCTCACGCCGGAGTTCGTGCCCTCGGGAGGCTTCCGTGAGGGGGCTCGCCGTGGAGGCCAGGGCAGGGGCCGTCCGGACGCGCGCTTCGGGGGCGGCCATCCGCGCCTGGAGCAGCGGGCGCCACAGGTCGAGGTCGCGCCCGCTCCGCCCAAGCCGGCGATGACGCCCGAGGAGGCCGCCGAGGCGGAGCTGCTCGAGTTGGAGGCGCTGGTGCTGAGGCAGGGGGGTGGCGAGCGAGGCAAGCCGCCCGCCGCTCCGGCGCAGCGAGGAGGCCGCAGGGGTCCGGGGCGAGGACCGCCGCGCTCGGGCAACAACCGTCCGAACCCGCCCGCGTCGCAGCAGGCGCGTCCGGCGGGAGGTGGTGGTGCTCGGCCTCCGCAGGCGAATGGCGCGCGGCCGCCGCAGGGAGAGCAGCGCAATGGAGGTCCTCGGGGCTTCCAGGGCGGCGCGCACAACGGCAACGGCGAGGCAGCGCGCAACGGTGACTCGCGCAACGGCGCGCATCGGCCGCAGGGCGGCGCGGGAGAGTCGCGCGGTGGTGGACCTCGCGGCTTCCAGGGCGGCGCGGGCCAAGGCGCTGGAGACTCGCGCGGGGGTCCTCGTGGCTTCCAGGGCGAGCGCCGCAACGGCAATGCGGCGCAAGGCGCTGGAGATTCGCGCGGTGAGCCTCGTGGGTTCCAGGGCGAGCGCCGTAACGGTGATGCTGCGCAAGGCGCTGGGGATTCGCGCGGTGAGCCTCGTGGCTTCCAGGGCGAGCGCCGTAACGGTGATGCCGCGCAGGGCCCGGGCGACTCGCGCGGCGGTCCTCGCGGCTTCCAGGGCGAGCGCCGTAACGGTGATGCCGCGCAGGGCCCGGGCGACTCGCGCGGCGGCCCTCGCGGCTTCCAGGGCGAGCGCCGTCATGGGGATGCGACGCAAGGCGCTGGCGACTCGCGTGGTGGTCCTCGCGGCTTCTCGGGCGAGGCTCGCGGCTCGGGTGATTCACGTGGCGGTGGTCCTCGCGGCTTCCAGGGTGAGCGTCGCAATGGAGGCCCCAGGGACTTCCAGGGTGAAGCTCGCAACGGCCAGGACGCGCACGCGTCCGTCGCCCCTGCGTTCGAGGGCGGGGACACGCGTGGCGCGGAGGCTTCACGCAACGGTGGCCCGCGGGGTCCCGGCGACTTCCGCAATGGAAACCGCCGCGGCGACCCGTCCGAGCCCCGCAACGGCCACGCCAACTCACGTCCCCCGATGAACGGGCGCGGCAACCGCGACGAGCGTCAGCCCCTGGTCGAGCACCGGGGACAGGGCAACGAGGTCCAGGCTGGCACGAGCAACACCTTCGCCGGCAATGACGCGCGGCCTCCCCGTGGCGAGCGCCGCGGAGGCCCCAATCGGCCCTCGCAGCCCACCGTGGAGACCCGTCCGCCGACCGGCCCGGGGGGCAACACGCTGCGCGAGGCGCGCCAGCAGCGCCCCAACTCGAACCGGGGCAACGCACCTCGCGGTCCCCGAGGCGGTCCCCAGGTGAGCTACGTCGCGAGGAACAACAATCCGTCCGACTCGGGCCCCACCGAGACCGGCTCCTGAGGCCCCAGGGCCCGGTGGACGCCAGTCGTCACCGGGCCCTTCCCCACTTCGACACGGCGTCACGTCATCCCACGCGGATGACGACCTTGCCGAAGTGGGCCCCGCTCTTCAGGTGATGGAACGCCGCCACCGCCTCGTCGAAGGGGAACACGCGGTCCACCACCGGGCGGACGGAGTGCTGCGAGAACGCACGCAGCAGCGCCTCGAAGCTCTGCCGATGTCCGACCAGGATGCCCTGCACCCGCAGGTTCTGCATCAGGATGGACGTCAACGGCACCGCCCCCGCGACCCCGCTCAGCACGCCGATGACGGACACCGTGCCGCCGGGCCGCACCGCGCGCAGCGACTTCTCGAACGTCCCCGCCCCGCCCACCTCCACGACATGGTCCACGCCCGCGTTGCCCGTGAGCGCACGCGCCGCCTTGTCCCAGTCCGGCGTCGTCACGTAGTTGATGCCGTCGTGCGCCCCCAGCCCGCGCGCGCGCTCCAGCTTGTCGTCGCGGCTCGACGTGATGAGGACGCGCGCGCCCATCAACCGCGCAATCTGCAGCGCGAAGATGGAGACGCCTCCCGTCCCCTGGAGCAACACCGCGTCCCCCGCCTTGAGCGCGCCATGCGTCACCAGTGCGCTCCACGCCGTGAGGGCCGCGCAGGGCAGCGTCGCGGCCTCCTCGTCGGTGAGGTAGTCGGGCGTGGGCACCACCCCGTCCTCGCGCAGCACCATCGTGTCCGCGAGCGCGCCATCCAGCGGCCCACCCAGCGTGGACTGCTGCGCCAGGCGCGTCGGCTCACCGGCGGCCCACGCCTGCGCGAAGAGCCCGATGACCCGCTCTCCGACCTTCACCCGCGTGACGCCCGGCCCCACCGCATCCACCACTCCCGCGCCATCCGAGTTGGGGACCAGCGGTAGCTTCTGCCGCGGGTTGTAGCGCCCCTCCACCATCATCAGGTCGCGGTAGTTCAGGCTCGTCGCCTTCACCCGCACGCGCACCTGGAACGGGCCCGGCGTGGGGTCCGGCCGCTCGCACGACACCAGCTTCTCCAACCCGAATCCGTCCCGAATCTCGTAGGCCTTCATGGGTCCGGTTCTACCGCTCCCGCACGCCCGGGGGGAGGTGCGTCCACGAGTCCCATGCGAATACACTCCACGTTCAACAGTGCACGCGCTCCTCCTCCTCACCTGCTCGCTCCTCGCCTCCGCGCCGAGTGCCCGCTTCCCGCAGGGAACCGCGCGCATGGAGGTGGGCCCCGCGCCCCACGGGCTGCCGGACTGGAGCCTCCAGCGCTGCGCCGAGTGTCACGCGCCCGAGGTCGAGGCCTGGAGGAACAGCGGCCATGCCTCGGCGCGCACGGATGACGTCTTCCAGGTCGCCATCACCGAGGACCGTCCGGGCTGGTGCGTCCAGTGTCACGCGCCCCTCGCGCGGAACCTGGAGCGGGGCGCGCTGCCCGCGAACAGTCCCCCCGAGGAGCACGGCGTCACCTGCGCGGCCTGTCACGCGCGCATCGACAAGGCCCAGGCCACCCCGGGCATGCCCTGCGCGGGCTGCCACCAGTTCGGCTTCCCCGTCCTGAACATCGATGGCCAGCGCGTGCGCCTCTCCAAGACGCAGTGGCAACAAGACACCGTGGGCGAGTGGACCGCCTGGCGCAAGGCCACCGGAGACACGCGCCACTGCACCCACTGCCACATGCCCCGGGGTGACCACGGCCTCGGCGGAACCCGGCGCACCGAGGCGCTCAAGGCGGCGCTCGTCGTGGAGCCGCGCGATGGCGAGCTCGTGCTGTCCACGCGCGAGGTGGGCCATGGCTTCCCCTCCGGCGACGTCATGCGCTGGGTGAGCGTGGAGGTCGCCGACACTCCCCTCTTCGAGTCCGCCACCACCGTGGCCACGCTGGGCCGCCGCCTGGAGGTGCGCCAGTGGGCCCCGGAGCCGCTGGCCCACCTGGGCGCCATCGAGGACACCCGGCTCGTCCCAGGCCGCCCCCTCCGCGTCCGGCTCCCGTCCACGGCCCGCTACGCGCGCGTCGTCTACCACCTGGTGTCCCGCGAGCAGGAAGACTCGGGGCTCTACCCCGCGGGCCTCTCGCAGCTGGTGCTGTGGGCCGCACCCCTTCCGCCACCCCGACACACCCCGGAGCGCAAGCCATGATCCTCCTGTCGCTCATCCTCGCCGCCGCCCCACCCGTCCTGCTCGAGCCCGACGCGGGCGGCGCGCACCGGCTGCATCCGCGCCGCGTGACGGCGTCCACGTTCCTGGAGAACGGCTGGAACAAGCACGCGCAGAACTACCTGCCGCTCTACGTCGCGGACGACGACCCGGCCACCGCGTGGGTGGAGGGCGCGAAGGGGCGCGGCGAGGGAGAGGCCCTGGAGTGGTGGGGACCGTCCCTCACGCGCGCCAAGGTGTTCCGCGTCTTCGTGCGCAACGGCTACCAGAAGTCCGAGAAGCTCTACCGCGCCAACGCGCGTCCCCGGAAGGTGAAGCTGGAGCCGCTGGTCCAGGGCGAGACGGGCCCGCGGACGACGGGCGCGCCGGTGGAGGCGGAGCTGCGCGACGTGCTCGGCTGGCAGGAGGTCCGCGTGCCCGTGCCGGAGCGCGTGGGCGGCGTGCGGCTCACGCTCGTGTCCACCTATCCGGGCGCGACGTATGACGACACGTGCCTGAGCGACTTGCGCGTGTACGTGGAGGGTGAGGACCCGTACAAGGCCGAGGCGGAGACGGCGGCCTTCGAGCAGGTGCGCACCTACGCGTACGAGCGGAAGATGGCCGCCGCGCGCAACGACACGAAGGCGAAGGTGGAGTGGGCGCCGCGCTACAAGGTGGAGACGCTCTTCGAGAAGGACTTCACGGAGCAGGAGATGCTCTCGCGCCCCGGTGGGGTGATGAGCGTCGCCGCCTCGGACTTCCTGGCCACCGTGCCGGAGAAGCCCGCGTACAAGGCCGCGCTCGCTCGCGCCCGGCGGATGGCCGCGGAGTTCGACCGCGTCGACCTGAACCGCGCGGGCACCGACTCCGAGGCCCGCAGGACGTGGACCCGCGTGAAGCCCGCGCAGCTGCGCCCCCAGAAGGCGGCGGCGGGCGCGGCGCTGTCCGCGATGGAGGACCCTGGCCTGGTGCGGGTGGCCGGCCTGCTCCACCTGGCGGACGCCACGTTCTTCGAGGCCGACACGACCCAGGCGCAGATGAAGGCGCGAATCCAGAAGGCGCTCGCCCAGGAAGGTCGCGAGCTCATCGCGTGCGAGAAGCGGTGCGAGAAGGAGCGCCGCGAGGCCCCAGCCGAAGCGGACTTCACCTGTGAGGAGGAGTGCTCGGGCGTCTTCGCGGACTCGTCGGGCTCCAAGAGCGAGATGCTGGAGCACCGGGCCGCGGGCGGCGAGTTCCTCCAGGGCCCGCTCGACAAGCCCACCGCGTTCCTGCGCGGCACCTCCGAGGCCTCCGGCAATCGCGAGGTGTGGCTCACCTTCCGCCAGACGCTCATCACCTACAAGGACCAGCGGGCCGACTCGGTGGTCGTCTACGGCAACATGCAGGGCTCGGACGACCCGGTCTTCTTCTACGTGCTCGAGTGGAGCGAGAAGGCGGGCAAGTCGCGCCTGGAGAGCATCACCGCCTTCGTGGTGAACGCGCAGGCCGCGCGAGTGCTGCGCTACCGCCCCGCCTCCAGCGCCTGAGCGGACAGTTGCGCCACCGCCTGCCGGGGCGTGAGGATGAGGAAGGGCATCCCGTGCCGGTCCGCCATGGACAGCACGCGCTTGTCCTTGCTCACCAGCCACGACGCCCCGGCCCGCGCGGCCAGGACGAGGAACTTCTGGTCGTCGCGGTCCTTGCACCGGGGGAGCTCCAGCGCCGAGTTCCCCTCTCCCGCCGGCAGTACCCGCGCGTGCTCGCGATAGCGCGCGAGCGCCGTGCTCCGCGCATCCTGGGCCCGGCCGGGCAGGAAGTGGCGCGAGGCGAGCACATGGCCCAGCTCCGCGAGCGTCGCGTCCTCGGCCCAGGCCACCAGTCGTCCGTCTCGCAGGGCCTGGTGCAGCTCACGCAGGGCCGGGTCCTCGAACACGTAGAGGTCCAGGACGACATTGGTGTCGAGCACCACGGGCAGCACGGGGGCAACGGGCGTCATTCGGGTTTCCTGCGGGCACGGTATGCTGGCCCCGCATCGCATGAGGGGGTCGGATGGAACTACAACTTCTGAAGTGTCCGGGCTGCGGCGCGAACCTACCGCCCCCCGCCTCGGCGAATGGCATCCTCACCTGCGCCTACTGCGGGGCGATGGTGTCCGCCAAGGGCGTGGCCGTCTGGCCCAAGCCCGCGCGTCCCGCGGATGACCCGCCCTTCGCTCCGGACCGGCCTCGCGTCACCGTGGCGGGGACGCGCTACGTGCTGCTCGGCCGCCTGGGCCAGGGGGACAGCTGCGACGTGTTCCTCGCGCGGCGCGACGCGCGCATCACGGAGATGGTGGTGCTGAAGGTCGCCCGAGCGCTGTCGGATGGAGACCTGGTCGCGCGGGAGTACGAAATCCTCGAGGAGCTCCAGGGCTCCAGCGCCCAGGGCGCCGAGCACTTCACGCGGCTGCTCCCCCAGCCCGTGGCCCGGGGCAAGGTGAAGGACCCGGTGGGTACCTCGCGCCCGGCGGCCGTGTATCGCTGGACGAGCGGCTTCCAGCACTCGCTGACGGAGCTGCGTCAGGTGCATCCGGAGGGCATCGACCCGCGCGCGGCGGTGTGGATGTGGAAGCGCGCGCTGGAGGTGCTCGGCTTCGTGCACCGCGCGGGCTACGTCCACGGCGCGGTGCTGCCGCCCCACCTGCTCGTGCACCCCAGGGACCATGGCGTGATGCTGGTGGGCTGGTCCAATGCCACGAGGTACCACTCGACCCTGGCCCTGCCGTCCGGCAGCGTGGCCCACCCGGACTTCTATCCGGAGGAGCTGCTGGACGGCGCCACGCCCTCGCCCGCCACGGACCTGGTCATGCTCGCGCGCTCCCTCGCCTGGGTGCTCGGTGGGACGGCGGCGACGGGCCAGGCTCCAGCGAAGGTGCCGGCGCCGCTCGTCGCGCTGCTGCGCGACCAGGCCCGGCTCCAGCGCGGCGCGAGCCTCGATGCGTGGAGCGTGAAGGAAGCGGTGTCACGGGCGGCGCTCGAGGCCTTCGGTCCTCCGCGCTTCGTTCCCTTCACCCTGCCCGGGTGGCGTTGAGCGCGGCGCAACGCCGTGGCGTGGAAGGAGAGTCGAGCGATGGGTTACGGGAGCTACAGCAGCCAGGCGCACGAGGCGCTCATCCAGACCCGGGGGACCTTGTCCCGGCAGGTCCTCTTCCGGCAGGAGCGCTGCCATCCGTTGATGGACCCGCGCGGGGTGAACTGGCGCGAGAGTCGGGACAGCGAGGAGCACCCCCTCTCGCTGGGCATCGTCTTCGCGCTCGACGTGACGGGCTCCATGGGTGACATCCCGGAGCTGCTGGCGCGGCGCGGGCTGCCCAGCTTCATGCGGGCGCTCCTGGACGTGGGCGTGACGGACTCACAGGTGCTCTTCATGGCGGTGGGCGACGCGAACAGCGACCGCGCCCCGCTGCAGGTCGGCCAGTTCGAGTCCAACGAGCGACAGATGGACCAGTGGCTCACCTCGTCCTTCCTGGAAGGCGGCGGAGGCACGCCGGGCCACGAGTCGTATGAGCTGGCGATGTACTTCGCCGCGCGCCACACGGACCTGGACTGCTTCCGCAAGCGCAACCGCCGGGGCTACTTCTTCATGACGGGTGACGAGCGGCCCTACCCGTTCGTCTCGCACACGCAGGTGGCTTCGCTCATGGGGGACGGGCTGGAGAAGGACCTGCCCGTGCAGCAGGTGGTGGACGAGCTCCAGCGCGCCTTCGAGCCCTTCTTCCTCATCCCCGGTCTGGCCCGCCGCCGCAACTGCGAGCGGCACTGGCGGGAGCTGCTCGGGGACCGCGTCATCTGTCTGGAGGAGCCTGGGGACTGCGTGGACGTGACCTCCAGTCTCGTCGGCCTGTGCGAGGGCGCCATCGCGGACATCGACGCGCTGGCCCGCCACCTGGAGCGCGAGGGCAGGGATCGCTCCCGACGCGGCGCCGTCATCCGCGCGCTCACGCCCTTCGCCGCCACGCTGGGACGCGACGGCACGCCGCAGCCGCGGCTGGAGGACGAGCACCTGCCCTTCGACGACGCCAGCTCCGGCCACCGGCGCATCGTCCCTCGCGACGGGCGATGAGCGCCTCGCGCGCGGCCCACATCGTCGTCGACCTGGGCTTCGGCGACGCGGGCAAGGGCACCCTCACGGACTGGCTGACGCGTCGACATGACGCGAGGCTCGTGGTGCGCTTCAACGGCGGCGCGCAGGCGGGGCACAACGTCGTCACCGAGGACGGCCGACACCACACCTTCTCCCAGTTCGGCGCGGGCACCTTCGTGCCTGGCGTGGGGACGCACCTGGCGCACTCCACCGTCTTCCATCCGCTGGCCCTGCGCGTCGAGGCCCGCTACCTCGCCGAGCGCGGTGTGCCGGAGGCCCTGTCCCGCGTGACGGTGAGCGAGCGGGCCCGCGTCATCACGCCGTTCCATCAAGCGGCGGGGAGGCTGCGGGAGCTGGCTCGCGGGGCCGCGCGACACGGCACCTGCGGCGTGGGCGTGGGTGAGACGGTGCGCGATGCGCTCGCGCATCCCGGGGACACCGTGCTCGCGGGCGACCTGAGGGACGCGGGCGGACTCGTGCGCAAGGCCCGCGCGGCGCAGGAGCGCTTGAGGACCGAGCTGGTCGAAGTGCTGCGGATGACCCATGGACTCCCCGACGCCGCGCCGGAGCGGGCGATGTTGGAGGACTCCGGCGTGAGTGCCCGTTGGGCGGAGGCCGTGCGGAGCATCGAGCCTCTCCAGCGCGTGGTCGACGACGCATGGCTCGGGGCCCGGCTTCGCGCGGGCACCACGCTCTTCGAGGGCGCGCAGGGTGTGCTGCTGGACGAGTGGCGCGGCTTCCATCCCCACACCACCTGGAGCACGTGCACCTTCGAGCCCGCGCTGGCCTTGCTGCGCGAGCATGGCTTCGATGGCGAGGTGCACCGGCTGGGCGTGCTGCGCGCCCATGCCACGCGCCACGGCGAGGGCCCCTTCCCCACCGAGGACGCGAGCCTCGCGCCCTCTCTCCCCGAGCCGCACAACGGCGCCGACGGCTGGCAGGGCGGCTTTCGCGTGGGCGCCTTCGACGCGGTGCTCGGCCGCTATGCGCTCGAGGTCTGCGGCGGCGTGGATGCGCTCGCGGTGACGCACCTGGACCGGCTGACCTCGCGCTGGCCGGTGTGCGACGCGTATCGCGCCGCGCCCGGACAGGTCGGCTCCGACGAGGACTCGCCCCTGGTGCGTGAAGCGCCGGGCTCCGAGCGCATCACCGCGCTGCGCCCCAGCGACTCCGGGCGGGACCTCGACTGGCAGGCGCGCCTGACGCGGGCCCTGGCGCGCTGCGTGCCCGAGCGGAGGACCCTGGAGCTGGGTGGACCCCCGGAGGCTCGCGTCGAGTGCTTCCTCGGCTGGGTGGAAGCCGCCCTGGGCACACGCGTCACCGTGGTGTCCCGGGGGCCGACAGCCGGGGACAAGCAGCCCCGAGGCTGACGCCACCCTCGCCTCCGCGCTAGCGTCGCCGTGCCGCGGGACGCGGTGTCTCGAACGAGGGGGTCAAGCCAACATGGGGTACGGGTCCTACAGTCACGAAGCGCACAGGGCGATGACGGAGGCTCGCAGCGAGCTGCCGCCGCAAGAGGTGTTCAGGCAGCGCGCCTGTCATCCCAGGATGGACCCGTTCGGGGTGAAGCTCCGCGAGAGCCGGGACAGCGCGGCCCACCCGAACTCGCTCGCCGTCGTCATGTCGCTCGACGTGACGGGCTCCATGGGCAACATCCCCGAAATCCTGGCGCGCAAGACGTTCCCCTCGTTCATGAAGGACCTGATGGACGCGGGCATCGCGGACCCGCAGGTGCTCTTCATGGCCGTGGGTGACGCGGACTACGACAGGGCCCCGCTCCAGGTCGGCCAGTTCGAGTCCTCCGAGCAGCAGCTGGACCAGTGGCTCACGTGGATGTTCCTGGAGCGCGGTGGCGGCTCGAACCCCTCCGAGTCCTACGAGCTGGGCATGTACTTCGCCGCCGAGCACACCGCGATGGACTGCTTCGAGAAGCGCGGCAAGAAGGGCTACTTCTTCATGACGGGCGACGAGCCGCCCTCCGAGGAGGTGGCGGCGCGCCACGTGACGAAGCTCATCGGCGACTCGATGAAGGACAACCAGCCCATCTACCAGACGGTGAAGCGGCTGGAGCGGACGTTCCATCCGTTCTTCCTCATCCCGGACCAGCGCCGCCGAGGCTCTTGCGAGGAGACCTGGCGCATCGTCCTGGAGGACCGGGTCATCTGCATGGACGACGCCGTGGACACCTGCGACGTGGCCGCCGCGTTGGTCGCCCTCACCGAGCGCGCCGTGCCGCACCTGGACGCGCTGGGCAGGCGGTTGAGGGACGCCGGCAAGCCCGCCGAGCGGGTGAAGAGCGTCCTGCGGGCCGTGGAGCCCTGGGCCCAGAAGCCGCGCGACACGCCATAGGACAGTGCCGGCGTCAGGCCCTTTCCCACGGGGCCCGACGCCGTGATACCCCCAGGCCGTGAGTGATTCCTTCGAACGGCTCGGGTTGTCGCCGGACACGCTCGGCGCGCTGCGCCGGGTGCGCTTCACCCAGCCCACCCCCATCCAGGTCCAGGCCATCCCTCCCGCGCTCGCGGGCAAGGACGTCATCGGCTGCGCGGCCACGGGCACCGGCAAGACGGCCGCCTATGTGCTCCCCCTCGTCGAGCGCTTCGCGGGCCGGAAGGGCACGCTGGGGCTGGTGCTCGCGCCCACGCGGGAGTTGGTGCGGCAGATTGCCGAGCCGCTGGGCGTCTTCGCCGAGGCGCGCGGCCTGACGCACACCGTGGTCATCGGCGGCGAGGACATGTCCGCGCAGGTGGAGGCGCTGAAGGCCCATCCCACCTTCGTGCTCGCCACGCCGGGCCGGCTGGTGGACCTGCTGGAGACGGGCTCGGTGAGCCTGTACCGGATGGAGGGGCTGGTGCTCGACGAGGCGGACCGGATGCTCGACATGGGCTTTTTGCCCCAGTTGGAGCGCATCCTCGCCGCGCTGCCTCGCAAGCGGCAGACGCTGTTGTTCTCCGCGACGCTCGGCCCCGACGTGGGCAGGTTCGCGCGGGAGCGGCTGCACAAGCCGGTGCGCGTGGAGGTGACCCGCAGCGGGACTCCCGCCGAGCGGGCCGAGCAGCGGCTCTACATCGTGAAGCCAGAGGAGAAGTCGGCGCTGCTGCTCACGTTGCTCGCGCAGAGCGACTCGACGGCGCTCGTCTTCGCCAAGTCGAAGGAGCGCGCGGACAAGGTGCTGCGGCTGCTCCAGCGCGAGGGCCACAAGAGCGCGGTGCTGCACGCGGACCGGACGCAGAACCAGCGGCGCCAGGCGCTCGAGGGCTTCCGCGAGGGGACCTACCGGTGCCTGGTGGCGACGGACATCGCCGCGCGCGGCCTGGACGTGGAGGACGTGGGACAGGTCATCAACTACGACCTGCCGCACTCGCCCGAGGACTACGTGCACCGCATCGGCCGCACGGCGCGCGCGCAGGCCAGTGGCGTCGCGTCCACCTTCGCCACGTCGCGGGACAAGCACGTGGTGGCGGAGATCGAACGCATCATGCGCGGACAGATTCCCCGCGTCCCCGTGCCGCGCGAGGACCCCGTGTTCCAGGAGGCGTGGACGCGCTTCCTCGCGTCCCAGAAGGACCCCGGTCCTCCGCAGAAGGACTCGGGAGCGTCCCCCGGCAAGGAGCAGGGTCGCCACGCCCGGACCCACGGCAAGCGCAGGCCCCGCTGAGCGGCACCACCGCTCGAGCGTGCTCCCATCCACCGCAGGAGGCCCTCGGAGCCCCCGGGCGCTCCTGCCTGTGGCGCTCGCCCTCCGCCGCAGGAGGCCCTCGGAGTCCCCGGGCGCGCCTGCGTGGCGCTCGCCCTCCGCCGCAGGAGGCCCTCGGAGTCCCTGGGCGCGCCTGCGTGACGCTCGCCCTGCCGCCCACCCGCGGCTTCGACGGGGAACGGCCTTCAGCGCGTGGCGGCCTGCTCCCGCGCCAGCTCCGCGCGGAAGAACGCGCTGCCCTCGGCCAGCGTGCGCATGTAGCCGCGCACGTCCTCGCGCGCCTCGGGCGACAGCTTGAAGAACGGCGTCACGTGCTCGTCCGGCACGTAGCGGAACGTCAGGTTGATGCGGCGCGTGCGGAAGTCCGGCAGCTTCGGCGCCAGGTCATGCCCCGCGCGCGTGTCCACCCGCTGCACCCGATGGAACGTCTCCTCCTTCCACCGCGCCCCACCGAACAGCTCCAGCGCCCCGTCGTCCAGCCACTGCTCCAGCACCACCGCGTCCCGCTCACCGGGCCGAGAGGACGTCACGAACTGGATGAGCGCCCGCTCGCCGAAGGACAGCGACGCCACCGGGCCGGGCTCGAAGTCCTTGTGCTCGCCCACCCGCGCCGTGTCCACCCAGCGGTCCTCCTCCAGCCGGTTGCCGTAGAAGTTCACCAGACACGTGTTGAGGTGCCAGCCCTTGGGCATGTCCGGCCCCCGGAACATGCGCCGCGCCAGCTCCTCGATCTTCGTCACCTGCCGCTGGAGCACCTCCGGGAACGGCTCCGCCTTCACGCACCGGTTCCAGACGCCCTTGGGCGGCCGGTAGTAATCCAGGCACGCGAACTGCCAGTTGCCCAGCCAGTACACCGGCCGGAGCAGGCGCCGCTGCTGCTGCCCCGGCGGCGGCGGGAAGTGCTTCGAGAAGCGCTCCTCCCACAGCGGGTGCAGCCCCCCCAGCCAGGGTTCGGCGAATAGCGCAACGACAATGGCGATGAGCGCATACACAGACATGCCAAATCGCCACTGGCGAATCTTCTGTCTCCTGCCCAGGGCCCAGTC
>NZ_SRLW01000260.1:0-14178 GCF_006518215.1 Myxococcus sp. AB025B | reverse complement strand
GGATGTTGGGGGAGGTGGCGCCGTACCTGGGAGACCCGACAGAGGCCATCCGCAGCGCGCCGCCGGCGACGCTGGCGGACAATCGAGCGTTCTTCGGTCTTTCCGGCGAGGCGCCGGTCACCTATGACGAGCTGTACCAGAGCGCCGCCGCGCTCTTCCAGAAGCTCAAGCAGGGACCACCGGTGCCACTCGCGGAGGATACGAGGGACCTGGGGGCGTTGAAGTACGTGTCGGAGGCGCGAGGTCCCTGAAGCAGCGGCGACCGAGCGACCGGGCAGGGGAGGTCGGACGTGGCGAAGAAGTCTCCGAACTACATCAAGGCCGCATTCATGATGCCCGCAAACCTGATGGGGCTGGGCACGGCGGCGGCGTCCGCGGCGGTGACGGGCGAGCCGTTGCCCGCGCTCATCGCACTGGGGTTGGAGGGGCTCTACCTGGCGCTCTTCTCGTCGATGCCGCGCTTCCAGCGGGCCATCCGCTCGCGTGAGCCCACGGACCCGGAGGCGGCGCGCAAGGCGGTGGACTCGCTGCTGGCGGACCTGGCGCCGTCGCAGCGTGAGCACTACCAGCAGCTCGTCGGGCTCAAGGAGAAGATCCTCGCCAACTACCGCAAGCTGCCGGGCGGCAAGGTGCTGGAGTCCGACAGCGAGCCCCGGTTGGATGCGCTCCTGACGTCGTTCCTGCGGCTCATCTCCACGCTGAACCAGTACCGCTCGTACCTGAACAGCTCCGACCGGGGGAATCTGGAGAAGGACGTGCGCGAGCTGGAGGAGGACGTGGCGCGCGAGACGAACCCCCGGCTGAAGGACGTGAAGCAGAACCGGGTGGACATCCTGCGCAAGCGGCTGGCGCGCTTCGAGCAGGCGAGCGAGAGCCGCGAGGTGGTGAGCCACCAGTTGGCTGGCATCGAGGACATGATGCGGCTGACGCACGAGCAGTCCATCGCCATCCGGGACCCGGAGGTGGTCAACCGCCAGCTCACCATGCTGAGCGCGGAGGCCGAGGCCACCGAGGAGTCCGTGCGGCAGATGGAGCAGTTCCTGGAGTTCACCGAGGAGACGCGCGGCCCCTTGCCGCATGGCTCGCGGGTGCGCTGAGCCCGGGCGCCCAGGGGCCTGGCCTCAGTCCTGGTCGGGCCCGGTGCGCCGGCGCGATGACAGCAGTGCCCGGGTTCGTGTGAGGAGCCACCGTGGGGCCTCCTCCAGGAACGTGAAGACGGCGACGAAGACGAAGCCGAGAAGGGGCAACGCGTAGGCGCCCAGCCAGCCTCCCAGCGCGAGCCCGACGAGGCCGAGCAGGGGATGAAGGGCCCAGCCCTGCACGGCGCCGATTCCGGCGCCGGCGAGGATGCCGAGGATCACCAACAGCTCGATGAGGGTCATGGGCGGGACGCTCCTGGGAGAGGAGTGCGCTCGCCTGTTCAATCCCCGTGCCCAGGGGGCCGTCGAGGAGGCTCGACCGCGAGCAGGTGCCTGCTCGGGTCAATCTGTCCCGAGCGGGCCCGTGCGGGCTGACGAGAAGGAGCCCCAAACCGAGCCATCCCCGGGGGCGTCAGGGACAGGCCCTCTCCAGGATGGAAGGGATTGACCTGTCATTGAGGGTGGATGTGGCCGTTCGCGAGTGAATGGGGTCTGGCAATGAATTGGGTCCCCGTCCGCGGGGATGAGCGGTTCGTCCCAGGGCGTGAAGTGAAGAATTGCGTCTTGGGATGATGGGGTGGTGTCTGTTCTGTGGCAGGATTGAGCGCTGAAGAGTACGGGGCCGGCGAAATGGACTGACATGGATGGCGTTCGTTTGGGCGTCACGCTGGAGGACTCGCGTGTGCGCCGAGGCGTCGAGCCCGGGGTGCTCATCACCTTGGGGAGTGTCGCGCTCGTCATGGCCCTGGCGTTGCCGCGAATCCTCGCGCGCGTCAGGGATAGCGATTTCCTGGAGCTGGCGGCATCCATCCAGGACGACAGCTTCTACTACCTGCTGCCCGCGTATCACTTCAAGACGAAGCTCTTCTTCACCTTCGATGGGCACTCGCCGAGCTATGGCTTCCAGCCGATGTACGAGCTGCTTCTGGCCGGGCTCGCCTTCCTCCACGATGACTTCGAGTCCTTCTTCCGTGGCGCGATGGCGATGGGCGTGTGGCTGCACGTGCTCACCAGCTTCCTCATCGTGTTGCTGGTGATGCGAGTCGCCGACGCGAAGGCTCCAGGGCTGAGGGCCCTGCAGCTCGCGCTGGCGGGCGTGGCGGGGCTCTTCTATTTCACGCGCGGCACCGTGCTGCTCAGCGCGATGACGTGCAAGGAGAACGCGCTGACGGCCCTGGTGTTCGTGGGGTTGCTGCTCGTGGCCACGACAGATGCGCGGACCCCCGAGGAGCGCCGCCGGATGTCCGGGGTGGTGGGGCTGGGGCTCTCCGCGCTGCTGCTGTGCCGGATGTTGCCCACGTCGTTGGTCATCGTGGGGCTGGTGGGGTTCGGGGCGCTGCTGCGCTGGCGGCGGCCCTTGGCGTTGCTGGGCGCGTTCACGGTGCCGCTCGTGCTGTGGTTCGGCTATGCCACCCTTGCGTTCGGTCACCCGCTGCCGACCTCGGCGCGCGTGAAGGCCCTCGCATCCAGCTCCCTGCCCATCACCTGGGACGTGGTGTCCACGGAGGGCTGGGGTTACTTGCAGAGCGCGCTGACCTTCGCGATGGGAATGCCGGGGCGGCTCTACCTGCCGCAGCAGGATGCGGGGCGGGTGGTGTTCGGTTCGAACAGGGGCGCTCTCTGGATGACCCTCGCCGTGGTGACGCTCGTGGCGCTGGTCGTCGTGGGCCTCTGGCGGATCCGTCGGGAGCAGAGGGAGCCTCGTGGCTCATCGGCGGTCATTGGACTGGCGGCCGCGCTCCTGGTGGGCCTGCTCTTCGCTTATGTGGCGCAGGGCTCGCTCATCGCGACGCGCCGCCCCGGGGAACTCACGTACTACGTCTGGTATGTCTTCGACGCGCCCGTGCTCTTCGCCGTGGCGCTCGGCATCGCGGGTGTCCGAGGGCTGTCGATGCTGGAGGACGCGCGTGCGTCCTGGCGCGAGAAGGCCCTTCCCGCAAGGCCCGCGCCACTCGCGCTCGGCGTGGTGATGGTGGCGGGGGCGCTGGCTGTCTTCATCGCGCGGGTGCCCCGGGAGTACGGCAAGCTGTCGCGGCTCCAGCCCTTCACGTCCTTCGACCCGGTGTCGCAGTCCTGGCCGCACACGATGATTCGCGCGGGGCTGTGGCTGAAGCAGAACGTCCCGCTCCAGCCTGGAGAGCGGGTGGCCTGCTACAGCTGCGGCTCGCTCGGGATGTTGCTGCCCGAGCACGTGATGAACCTGGATGGCCTCGCGAATGATGACTCGGCGCGCTACCTGCTCGGCGGCTCCACCACCACGCCGTACGTGACGAAGATGCGCCCTCGCTTCTACATCGACGTCCACCCGGTGGACTTCGACGCGGCGGGCATCCAGGTGAAGCCGCTTCACATCCTGCCGTTCGGTTTCAAGCGCAAGCCGGGCTATCTCATCGCGGAGCTGAGCTACCCGTCGCCCTGAGAGGGGCAGGCGACCGGGACCTCGCGGGACAGGGAGCGGCCACACGTGGAAGGTTGGCTGGCCGTCATCCGGCCTCCTCGGCCGGGAGCCGGACGTCCGCCCCGCACAGGATTCCATTGACTCTCCGGCCCAGCCGTCCTGTCCTGCCGTCATGTTCCGCCGAGCCTGGTTTCCGACCCTCCTCCTCCTGCTCGCCGTCGCGGGCTGCTCGCGCTGTGGCAAGGACCAGGGCCCCGTCGCCCCGAGTGCCTCCGGCCCGGCGCGCTACCTGCCCCGCGACGCGCAGGCGTCCGTCGTCATCCACGACCTCGGCGCGCTCGGAGAGAAGCTCGCGCGCTTCCAGCACCTGAAGGTCGCCTCCTTCGCCGCGCAGTTGCAGAGCTTCTCCTCCGCGGAGGGCTACGTGAACGCGGTGATGCGCCAGATGGGCGTGGACCTGCGCAGCCGCCAGGCCCTGGAGGCCGCCGGACTCGCCCCGGAGAAGGGCGCAGGCGCCGCGTTCCTCGGTGAGAGCCGCGCCGTCTCCGTCGTCGGCGTCAAGGACGCGCAGAAGCTCGAGGAGACCTTCGCCGGCTTCGCGCGCACCCGCCTGGGCGCCTCCGAGCGGAAGGAAGAAGGCGGCGCGGGCGGCAAGCTCGTCACCTTCAGCCGCCCCGGCTCCACCACCGCCGCGCTGGGACTCTTCTTCATCGACGGCGGCCAGTTCGCCCTCCTGGGCGTGGGCCCGTCCGTCGCGTCGCTGCGGCCCCTGGCCACGCAGCCCGAGGACAAGTCGCTCACGAAGGAGCCCATCCTCACCGCGTCCCTCGCGCGGCTGCCCTCCAAGCGCGACTTCCACGTGTACCTCCCCGGCGGCGCGGGCCTGCTGGTGCCCGCGGGCACGGTGCAGGGACTCACGCTCACCGGCCTCGTGGAGGAGCGCGCCCTCACCCTGCACGCCGACGCGCCGTGGCCCGACACCAAGCCTTCGCTCGCGGCGTTGGACCCGGTGAAGGACGCCGTGGACCTGCGCGGCTTCTTGCCCCAGGACAGCTTCCTCGTCGCGCGCTTCCAGGGAGACCCGTCGCACCTGGACGGCGTGTGGCCCTACCTCGTTGGCGACTACCTGACGCGCGCGGTGCAGAAGAGCGGGCTCGACGTGAAGGCGGAGGTGCTCGACAACTTCAAGCCGGGCACGGTGCTGGGCATCTCCCTGTCGCCCAAGGTGCAGCTGGGCGCGGGCATGCCCGCGTTGGACCTGCGCCGCACCAACCCGTTCCGCTTCGTGAACCTCGTCGCCCTGTCTGATTTGGAGAATCCGGAGCGCACGAAGGGCCTGCTGGAGAAGCTGCCCCAGCTCGCCACCGACTTCGGCGCCAAGGTGGAGGCCGCGGACCTGAAGGGCCAGCGCGTCTACCTCACGTCCTACCGCGCGGGGGAGGGCGCCCACTTCGCGCTCGCGCCCAACGGCAAGCTCCTGGTGGCCTCGCCCCAGTCGCAGCTGGAGGCCTCGCTCGCCGCGCTCACCCAGAAGGCCGCGGAGGGCCAGGTGGCCGCGGACCTGAAGGACGTGGGCAAGGACGCCGCCTTCAGCGCGGTGCTCGACTTGCGGCGCCTGTCGGACTCGGTGAAGAACCTGCCCTCGGAGGCGTGGGGCATCGGCGGCTTCGCCATCAAGGCCACCACCGTGCGCTGGCTGGAGGCCACCGACGATTTGCGCGCGGTGACGCTGGCCGTGTCGCGTAAGGAGCGCGCGCTCCAGGCCGAGCTGTCCCTGCGCCTCACGCCGACGGCGCCGTCCTCCACCACGACCCAGCCGGCCACTCCGTGATTCAAGCCCGAGACGTCACCAAGGAATACCTCGATGGCGATGGCACCCGGGTGCGGGTGCTCGACGGGATGTCCCTCGACGTGGAGGACGGGGACTTCGTCGCGGTGGTGGGCCCGTCCGGCAGCGGCAAGTCCACGCTGCTGCACCTGCTGGGCGGCCTGGACATCGACTACCGGGGCGAGGTGAAGGTGGGCGGCGTGACGCTCAGCGGATTGAAGGACGCCGCGCTCGCGCGCTTCCGCAACACGCACGTGGGCTTCGTCTTCCAGTCCTTCCACCTCATCCCCAACCTGTCCGCGCTGGAGAACGTGCTGCTCCCCTCGTACTTCGGCCCCCGCACGCCCGAGGCCGTCAAGCGCGCGGAGGCGCTGCTGGAGCGCGTGGGCCTGGGCGCGAAGAAGGACCGCGCGCCGGTGCGCCTGTCCGGCGGCGAGCGTCAGCGCGTGGCCATCGCCCGGGCGCTCTACGGCGGCCCGAAGCTGCTGTTGTGCGACGAGCCCACGGGCAACCTGGACGCGGCCACCGGCGACGGCGTCATCCAGTTGTTCCGCGAGCTGCACAAGGAGGGGCTCACCGTGCTGGCCGTCACCCACGAGGACCGGATGAGCGCGGCCGCCCGGCGCGTGCTGCGGCTCAAGGAGGGCAAGCTCGTGGAGGAGCGCGCCACGTCCCAGGTGGCCTCGGGAGGTGTCCCGTGAGGTTGGAGGCGCTGTCGCGACTGGTCCGGCTGAGCCTCGCGCGCGAGCGCCGGGGCGCGTTCTTCTCCGCCTTCGGCGTGGCCATGGGCGTGGGCACGCTCGTGTTCTTCATCGGCCTGGGCCTGGGCGTGGGCGCGGTCATCCGCGAGAAGATCTTCCCCACCGACGCGCGGCTGGTGGACGTGGTGCCCTCGTCGGTGTCGCTGGGCTCGCTGCTCGGCGGCGGCAAGCTGGACCGGGAGGCGGTGGAGCGGCTCACCGCGCTGCCCGGCGTGGAGTCCGCGTACCGGAAGATGAACGTGCGCGTGCCCGCCGTGACGCGCTACGACGGCGTCTTCTTCGGCACGAAGCTGCGCATGGGCATGGAGGTGCTGGCCATGGGCGTGGAGCCGGCGCTCGTGAAGGGCGACGTGCAGCTGGGTGAGTTCAAGGACCCCGGCGAGGGCCAGCCCATCCCCGCGCTCGTGTCCACGCGCCTGTTGGAGCTGTACAACAAGACCTTCGCCCCCGCGCGCAAGCTGCCGCAGCTGTCCGCGAACATGATTGTCGGCTTCGGCTTCCCGGTGGAGTTCAACCGCTCCTACGTGTCCCAGTCCGCCACCGGCCCCACCACGTCCGCGCAGACGCAGGTGGTGGGCGCGTCCGACCGGGCCATGTTCGCCGGCATCACGATTCCCCTGGAGACGGCGGTGCGCCTCAACCGCGCGGCGGGCGTGGACGCGGACAGCTACTCGGGTGTGACGCTGGTGGCCAAGGACCCGTCCCACGTGCCCGCGCTGGTGGACGCGGTGAAGGGGATGGGGCTGGAAATCGATGACCAGGAGCGGCGCATGGCGGAGAACACCGGCGCCGCGGTGGCGCTCACCACCTCCGCGCTGGCGCTCCTGTCCATCCTCATCTGCTTCCTGGCGGCGGTGAACATCGCCCACGCGCTGTCGGCCTCGGTGCGCGCTCGCGCCAAGGAGATTGGCGTGATGCAGGCGGTGGGCGCGTCGCGCGCGGACATCCGGGCAATCGTCTTGGCCGAGGCCGCCGTGGTGGGGCTCGCCGGGGGCACCATCGGCACCGGGGTGGCGCTCGCCGCGTCCCTCGCCGTCAACCGGCTCGCCGCCAGCTACCTGCCCAACTTCCCGTACAAGCCGGACAGCTTCTTCTCCTTCCCCTGGCCCGTGGTGCTCGGGGGTGTGGTACTGGGACTCCTGGCCGCGTTGGCGGGGGCCTACTTCCCCAGCCGCCGCGCCGCCGCCACCGACCCCGCACGGACGCTCGCAGGATGACGCTTCCCTCCCGTAAGACGCTGTTGGGCAACCTGCTCAGCCTGGCCGCACTCGGTTGGATCTACGGAGGAGACCTCGCCGACGCCGTGCGGGCCCGGAGCGCGGACGTGTCCGCCCTCATCGAGCTGCCCTCGCCGGTAAGGCCCGCGGTGGTGCTCGGGCTGGCGGCCCTCGCCGTGGGGGTGGCCCTCTTCGGCGGGCTCGCGCGGGGCAGGGCCGACGACTTCAAGGGCTACCGCCTGCTGCCCATCCTCCTGGTGGGCGCGCTCTTCTTCGACCTGATGCTCGCCGAGAGCCGCATCCCCATCGAGCCCACGGACGCGGCCTCCATGGCCCTGCAGCGCTTCCAGAAGCTGGCCCAGGAGCAGTCCACCCAGGACGCCGTCGTGGAGGACCCCCGCGTGCTCCAGACCTTCCTGGAGCAGCTCGGCCGCCCGCCCTACCTGGTGCGGGGGGAGCAGCTCCCCGGGTACACCCTCCAGGTCCGAAAGGACTGCGAGGGCCCGGTACGAGAAGCCCCAGGGGTGCGCCCCGGCACGCTCCTGTACTGCGTGGCCCCCGAGCGCAAGGGCGCGTGGGTGACGCTGGTGGGCCTGGCCGCGGAGACGCGCTTCGGCTCCGCCGAGGTGCTCTCCGTCGGGGGCCAGACGCGCTTCCTGCTCGTGCAGCCCGCCCTGGGCGAGGAGCCCCCCGAGCCGGGCTCCGCCTTCCGCGACGCCCAGGCCCCCTCCGCGGATGTCGCCGCGGACGCGGGGAGCACCTCCAGTCTCCAACCTTGAGAAAAACGCGCCGCTACGCGCCTGTTGCCTGCTCGCCTGGAGGGCGCGTGGGGAGGTGCCGTGTGGTTGACCCTGCGGACGGGCGATCGCTAGGCTCGCGTTGAACGGACCCTCCCCCACGTGACGACCTCTCAACCGAAGCGGCAGCCCATTCCATTTGGGAAGTACCTCCTTCTGGACCGCATCAACATCGGCGGCATGGCGGAGGTGTGGCGTGGCAAGCAGTTCGGCGCGAGCGGCTTCGAGCGGCTCGTGGCCATCAAGCGCATCCTGCCGAACATCGCGGAGGACGAAGAGTTCATCTCGATGTTCATCGATGAGGCGAAGATCAGCGTCCAGCTGAGCCACGCCAACATCGCCCAGATTTATGAGCTGGGGCAGATCGCCAGCAGCTACTTCATCTCGATGGAGTACATCCCCGGCAAGGACATGCGGGCCATCTTCGACCGCTGCCGGAAGAAGGGGGAGCCGGCGCCGGTGCCGCTGGTGGCGTTCTGCATCTCCAAGATGTGCGAGGGCCTGGACTACGCCCACCGGAAGAAGGACGGGATGGGGCGGGACATGAACATCGTCCACCGCGACATCTCGCCGCAGAACGTCCTGCTGTCCTTCGAGGGCGAGGTCAAGGTCATCGACTTCGGCATCGCCAAGGCCGCGGGCAAGGCGACCAAGACGCAGGCCGGCATCCTCAAGGGCAAGTTCGGCTACATGAGCCCGGAGCAGATCCGCGGCCTGCCGCTGGACCGCCGCTCGGACGTGTTCGCCATCGGCGTGTGCCTCTACGAGATGCTCACGGGCGAGCGCCTCTTCGTGGGCGACAGCGACTTCAGCGTGCTGGAGAAGGTGCGCAAGGCGGAGGTGCCCGCGCCGTCCACGTACAACCGGCGCATCCCGGAGACGCTCGAGAAGATCGTCATGCGCGCGCTCGCCAAGGACGTGGACGAGCGCTACCAGTACGCCAGCGAGCTGGGCGACGACCTGCAGCGCTTCCTCATCACCAGCGAGACCATCTTCGGCCGCAAGGACCTCATGCAGTACATGAAGTCCACCTTCGCGGAGGAGGTGGAGCGCGAGAAGCAGCGCCTGTCCGACTACGCCGACATCCGTCCCCCCGACGGCATGCTCGCGGCGCTGGACGCGGCCGGCTTCAGCAGCATGCCCTCCCAGGCCGCCGCGCCACAGCCCGTCGCGGCGCCGCCGCCCGTGGCCGTGCCCGTGGTGCAGCCGGTGGCCCCGCAGCCGCCCCGGTCCACCGCGACCATGGGCGCCGTGTCGCCCGGAGCCGTGCGCCGCTCGCCCACGCTGGCCGCGCTGCCCAAGCTGACGGCGGCCACCGCCGCGCCCGCGCCGAAGGAGGACGAGGTCCAGGCCACGCAGCTCGTCTCCAGCGACCACGTCTTCGAGGACAGCCCGGAGCCCACCACGCAGCCGGGCGCCAACGTGGGCCGCACCGTCACCCCGCTGGAGACGCGCGCCCAGGAGGAGGACGAGGAGGAGCCCACCACGGGCAAGACCGCCGTCCTGCCGGTGGCGCCGCCCCAGGCCCCGCCGCAGCCTCCGCGCCTGTCCCAGGCGTCCATGCCGGTGTTGTCGCCGTCCGGACCGCCGGTGGTCCGTCCCTCGACGACGGTGCCCACGCTGGTGCCGGCCGAGGTCGCCGCGTCGGCGCCCCGGGGCAGCCGGGGTGGGGGAGAGTCGCTGCCGCGCATCGTCCGCGAGACGCCTCCCGACGTGTCGCAGGGCATCTCGCGCTCGGCGCTCCCGCCCGACGTGTCGCAGGGGATCTCCCGGCAGGCGCTGACCGAGGGGCTCCAGGGCGGCTCGCGGCCTCCCGCTCCGCCGCCGATGCTCGGCGCGGGGGCTCCGGTGGCCAGGCCGCCCGCGCGCCCGGTGGCGCACGAGGAGGAAGAGGAGGAGGAGCGCTCGACGACGGCGGTGCCCGCGCTCGGCCGACGTGGCCTGGACAAGCGGGTGCTGTACGCCGTGTGCGGCCTCGTGGCCCTGGTGGTGCTCGGTGGACTGGGCTGGGCGCTGTCCCGTCCGGGACAGGGCTACGTGATGCTGGACCTGCAGCGCGTGCCGTCGGAGGTGCGCGGCCGCGTGCAGGTGCTGCTGGACACCCAGCCCATCGCGGTGGAGGGCCCCGGGACGTCGGTGCTGCGCGAGGTGACGGCCGGCCAGGTGATGGTGACGGTGAGCGCGGAGGGCTACAAGACCTTCGTCCGCACGCTCGAGGTCAAGAGCGGCAAGGAAGTCATCCCGGTGGAGGTGGTGCTGGAGAGCCTGGTGCGCACCGCGTCGCTGGTGCTCGTCACCCAGCCGGCCGACGCCCAGGTGAAGGTGGACGGCAAGGTGGTGCGCGAGCAGGGCCAGACGGACGCGTTCATCAAGGGCGTTCCGGTGGGCGCGGACCCGTGGGTGGTGGAGGTGAGCGCCCCCCAGCACAAGGCCGCGTCCAAGCGCGTGTCGGCGTCCGGTGAGGGGCCGACCGAGGTGGCGGTGAAGCTGGAGCCGGTGGTGTCCAAGCTGTCGGTGCGCATCGACTCCAAGCCGGCAGGCGCGGTCATCTTCGCGGGCAGCCGGGAGCTGGGGGCGACGCCCACCACGGTGCAGGTGTCGCCGAACGAGCGCCAGCTCACCCTGAAGCTGCGCTGCCACAACGACGCGGAGGTGGAGGTCCCGGCGCCCGAGGCCGGAGAATCCATCGCCACGACGACGGTTTCGCTCAAGCGCCAGCCGCGCTGCCGTTAGATTCCATGCAATCGAGCCCCGCTTCCCTTCGTGGGAAGCGGGTGTGTCGACTCCCTTCCCGTGGGGAGTGACAGGAGGCGTGTGTCCGTGAGCAAGGTACGCAAGGTCCACAAGGAAGATCCGCTGGCGGACCTCCCCCGCTGGGCGCAGCAGCTTGCGCGCAAGTACTACACGAAGACGGTGAGCACCTTCCTGCTCTACGGAGCGGTGAGGGACCTGCAGCCGCTCAAGATGGAGGACGACTCGCTGGGCTTCGGCACGCTCAAGACGTTCCTCTCCGAGGAGCTCTTCGGCGGACGGGACCACGTCCTCTTCTATGATCGCTCGTCGGGCATCCGCTCGGCCACGCCGGAGACGCAGAAGGACCTGGCGCGGACGATGTCCGGGTACGACGCGATGTACGGCACGGACTACGCCAAGGTCATGCCGAGAGACCCGGGGCGGGCGCTCCAGATTCTGGAGAACTTCCTGCGGATGCGGCTGAGCGAGGGGCGCTCGCTGGCGCTCATCATCGACTTCGCGGAGACGCTGGTGCCGGGCGGCGAGATTTCGCACCTGTCCTCTGAGGACCGCTTCGTGCTGGCCACGCTGGACAAGTGGGCGCACGACCCGCAGTTCCTCGCGGGCGACGTGTCCGTGGTGCTGCTGGCGGAGAACCTGGCGGACATCGCGCCGCGCATCTCCCGCAACCCGTACGTCGCGCCGATTGAATTGCCGCTGCCCACCGAGGAGGAGCGGCTGGAGTACGTGCGCTACAAGCTGGAGGGCAAGCGGCTGCAGTCGCTGTCGGAAGTGCCGCTCGCGGGCCTGGCGAAGATGACGGCGGGCCTGTCGCGCATCAACCTGGACCGGGTGCTCACCGAGGCGCTGGAGCGCGAGGTGCGCATCACCGCGGAGCTCCTCAAGGAGAAGAAGAAGGAAATCATCCAGGCGGAGTGCCACGGCCTGTTGGAGTTCATCGAGCCGGCGCACACGCTGGACGCGGTGGCGGGCCACGCGAAGGCGAAGCAGATGCTGCGTCAGGCGGCCTCCGCGCTGAAGAAGGGGCGCCTGGAGGTCATGCCCATGGGCTACCTCTTGTCGGGCCCCGTGGGCACGGGCAAGACGTTCATGGTGAGCTGCTTCGCCGGGGAGATTGGCATCCCGGTGGTGAAGTTCCTGAACTTCCGCAGCCAGTGGCAGGGCGTCACCGAGGCCAACCTGGAGAAGATCTTCAACCTGCTCAAGGCCCTGTGGCCGGTGGCGGTGATGATCGACGAGGCGGACACGTTCCTGGGCAACCGCGACTCGGGCGGGGACTCGGGGACGAGCAGCCGCGTGTTCGGCTCGATTGCCTCCTTCATGGGCAACACGCAGTACCGCGGAAAAATCGTCTGGTTCCTGATGACGGCGCGGCCGGACCTGCTGCCCATCGACCTGAAGCGGCAGGGGCGCGCCGAGGAGCACCTGGCGCTCTTCTATCCGCAGACGGACGCGGAGCGCGACGAGCTGTTCCAGGCCATGTCCAAGAAGACGGGCGTGTCCGTGGAGGGCATCGAGTCCTACTCCAAGCTGATTCCGGAGGGCGTGCGCGCCTTCAGCGGCGCGGACATCGAGGCCGTCATGGTGCGCTCGAAGTTCCGCGCGCTGGCCGAGGGGCGCGAGGCCGTGTCGAAGGACGACCTGGTCGCGGTGCTCGCGGACTTCGTGCCGCCCAGCTACCCGCTGGAAATCGAGCTGCAGAACCTGGTGGCGGTGCAGGAGTGCACCAGCCGCGAGCTGCTCCCGGAGGTCTACCGCACGGTGGACCGCGACCTCATCACCCGTCGGGTGCGGGAGCTCAAGGCGCTGCTCGAGGAGGGGTAGCGGTTCGTCGGTCAGGAGACCGGCACCGGGGCGGCGGCGCCCAGGTGCGGGTCGTTCACGTGCTCCACGATGGCCACGCGGTCCCCCGCGGACAGCGCATCGTGGAGCACGATGATGGCCTCGTTCGAGTGACGGATGCAGCCATGGGACACGTCCATGCCGAGCAGGGCGGGGGCGTTGGTGCCATGCAGCTCCTCGGCGGAGTGGCGTCCGTCCGCCCACGACAAGTCCAGGATGCGCGTGCCGAAGACGTGCTTGTCGTTCCAGAGGCGCGCCCCGGCGGCCTCGGCGGCGGCCTGGTCCAGACGTGAGCGGACGACCTTGAGGCCCGCGCGCGTGGGCGTGGCCTGGGTGCCCGAGGCATTCGGGAAGATGTCCACCAGCCGCCCCTCGGCGTCATAGAGGAAGGTGCGGTGCTCGCGCAGGGCGACGATGACGCGCACGGGCTGGCCTTCGTAGACGGCGGGAGGAATCCCGCGCGACTGTCCACGGGCACCGGGCGCGGGCGCCAGCGAGTCGAGTGCCTTGAGCGTGGTCGCGTCCAGCGCGCCCGTCACCTTGACACCCGGCAGCGTGCGGCTGGCATGCACCTGGAAGTTGCGCAGCGCGCGGACCGTCTGCGGACCGAACTGTCCGTCCGCGCCTCCGTGCAGCGCGAAGCCCATCTCGAGCAGCGCGCCCTGCACAGCGCGGATGCCCTCACCGCGTGAGCCCGGGCCGAGCACCTCCTGTCCGGAGGCCACGGGCGACAGCTGCACGACGTTGGTGAAGCGCGTATTGCCGAGCGGGGAGGGGGAGGGAGTCCATGAGGAGAGCCCCCAGCCGCTCACCGCGCCCGCGGTGGTGTCGAGTTGATGACCCAGCGACGAGGTGACCGGCTTCGTGGCGTCGAAGCCATCCGCGGACACCCGTGAGGCGCGCGCTTGCGCATCCGCCAGGCTCGCGGACACCGCGAGCGTGGGCTTCGGCTCGAGCGACGCGCGGGCTTGCGCATCCGCCGGGCTCGCGGACAGCGCAAGACTCGGCTCGAGTGGCACGAGGCTCTTCGCGCTTGCGAAGCTGGAGGCCATCGGCAGCTCGGGAGCCATGGGGGCCATCGCGTCCGCCAGGCTCGCGGAGAGGGTGGGCCTCGGCTCGACGAGGGCAACTGTTCGCGAGTAGGCATCTGGCTCGCTGACCTCCGCCGCGCGCGCGTGTCCGCCCAACCACGGGGTGGCGCGGGTGACCGGGTCCGGCGGGAGGCCCTGGCGTGAAGTGGACCCGGTGAGGTCCGCGCGCGTGCCGCCGGCCCGCACGGCGGTGTCTTCGATTTGAGACGTTCCGATTCCGTGGGACGGACGTCGCGTTACCGGGATGCTGGAGACCTGCCGTGGCGCTGGCTCCACGCTGTTGCCGGAGGCCCGGGGAAGGTGTGTCCCGAGGCTGCTCGGAGCGAGGAGCGGGTCCGTGTCGGGCGGGAA